>JACDDZ010000172.1 GCA_013816695.1 Gemmatimonadaceae bacterium | reverse complement strand
TGCATCCGGACGACAAGGTTCGAGTGCAGCAAACCGTGCAGCACACTATCGAGACACACGAGCCATTTGCGCACAACCACAGAATTGTCACGCCCGACGGTGAAGTAAGACTCATTTTCTCGCTCGGCCATACGGTGCTGAATGAACAGGGGACAGTCATTCGCCTGATCGGCAGCGCTCAGGACATCACCGAACAGAGTAATCTTGCGGAGCAGCTGCGTCAGGCCCAGAAGATGGAGGCTGTCGGGCGGCTCGCGGGCGGAGTCGCACACGACTTCAACAACCTGCTGACGGTAATGGACTGCCACGTCCAGTTCCTGCTGCAGGACCTCGATGAGTCTACGCCGCAGCGTCTCGATGTAGAGGCAATCAAGAAGGCTACGGAAAACGCGGCAGCACTTACGCGCCAGCTTCTCGCGTTCAGCAGAAAGCAGATTCTCCAGCCCAAGCTGATCAACCTTAACGACAGCATTTCCAACATTGAGTCGCTGCTGGGCCGATTACTGGGTGAGACTGTCACTGTAGTAACGCGCCTTGATACCAGCCTCGGACAAATGAAGGCAGATCCCGGACAGATTGAACAGGTCCTGATGAACCTCGCGGTGAATGCGCGTGATGCGATGCCCATGGGTGGGGCACTTACCATCCAGACGCGTAGCGTGATCGTTTCGGAGATGCAGGCGAAGCTCCGCCCCGGAATGAGAAAGGGGCCGCACGCACTACTTGCGGTGTCGGATTCCGGCGAGGGGATCCCTGACGACGTGCGGCCCCACATCTTTGAGCCATTCTTTACCACCAAGGAAGTCGGGCAGGGCACCGGGCTTGGTCTGGCTACCGTTTACGGAATCGTGAAGCAAAGCGGCGGAGTAATAGATGTCGTATCCGCGCGAGGCAAGGGCACGACGTTTAACCTGTACTTCCCACTGACTTCGGGCGATGCGCCAGAGCAGGCTCAGCACTACGCAGTCACGGGCGGGTTGACGGGAACCGAGACCATCCTGCTTGTCGAAGATGCTAACGCACTTCGTGCAGTGGCGACCAGAATTCTCACAAGCAACGGATACAAGGTTCTTGCAGCCGAGAATGGTGAAGCAGCGCTGCGCGTGTTCAGGAAGAATGAAGAAAAGATCGACGCACTGCTGACCGATGTCGTGATGCCGGAGCTCGGTGGGCGCGAGCTGGCGGCGATCATACTCGCGGACCGTCCGGACATTCCAATTCTGTTCATGTCCGGATATACCGAGACGGCGGCACTCGGGAAGCTGGGTACATCGCGCGGACACGGATTCATAGGAAAGCCATTCACGCCGGAAGCGTTGCTGCGCCAGCTCCGCGAAGTGCTGGACCGACCCAGGAAACCCCCAGCGCCTTAATGCGACAACGGCGCGTTTTCGGTTCTGCGTTTTGCTGACGTTGCCGTTTTGCGTTGAACGGAGTACGGGAACGGGTTAACGGAAAACTGACAACGAGCTGTTACTGAGTCGTCGCTTCGCTCTTGATGTGGTCCCCAAAAACTTCCAGCGCCAATTCGACTTTCCCAAACGGCGCGGAAACCTGAACTCCCTGCACCAGCGGTCTCACCCGTTCCAGCATCTCCTTCGCGATTGCGATTCCTTCTGCAACTCCGGCCTCTTTCGATTTCGCGCTGGCGCGCCGCATCCGCTCGATGATCGGTTGAGGAACCGTTACGCCGGGAACTTCGTTCGCGAGGAATTCTGCATTTCGCAGTGAGACGAGTGGCCAGATTCCAGCAATGATTGGAATCCGTGTGTGGTCGATGGTGCCGAGAAAGCGCTCGAGCTGCTCGGCGTCGAAGACCGGCTGGGTAATCGCGTATTCTGCTCCTGCATCAACCTTCCATTCGAACCGACTGAGCTCGTTTGCAGGATCGATTGCGGCGGGGTTTACTCCAACCCCAATTGCAAACTGCGTCGGCGCCCCGATCGGATTGCCGCCCGGATCGAGTCCGCGATTCAGGTTGCTGACCAGGTTCGTCAAGCCAATGGCATCGATGTCGAACACAGCGGTGGCGTTTGGATAGGGTCCCATCTTCGGCGGATCGCCGGTGATGAGAAGGATGTTGTGCAAACCAGTCGCGGCTGCGCCCAACAGATCGCTGAGCATCCCCAGCAGGTTGCGGTCGCGGCAGCAGTAGTGCGTAACGGTTTCGATCCCCACGCGTTGCTCGATGAGCAGGCTCGTGAGGAGCGCACCCATCCTGCTCTGCGCGCGCGGGCCGTCGGGAACATTCACTGCATCGACACCGGCAGCTTTGAGAGCTGCCGTATCCTTGAGCATGCGCGTGGCGTCCACACCGCGAGGCGGGACGATTTCCACTGAAGTAACGAAGTCGCCGCGCGCGATCTTCGCAGAGAACTTTGAGCGGTCGGCGAATGGAACCGGCGCAACTCCTTTTGGCTCTTCAGGAATTTCAGCTTGATGCACACGTCGATCTCTCACCGGCTTCCGCTGGCGCGGAACGAGTGGCCGAATTCCCTCAACGATTGCAGCAATATGCTCCGGCGTAGTTCCGCAGCATCCGCCGACGAGCTTGACACCCGCCTGTACAAGGTGGTGCGCATACGTCGCCATATATTCCGGACTGGCCATATACATGCTGCGTCCGCTCACCTCACGCGGCATTCCTGCGTTCGGCTGCGCGCTGAGCTTGCGGCGCGTCACCGGAGTCATTTTCTCGATTGCGTCGAGAATTGTCTGCGGACCAACCGAACAGTTCAGCCCCACAATGTCAGCGCCGAGCGCGTCAAGAGTCTTGGCAATGTCCTCGGGTGATAAGCCGTATGGAGTGAGGCAATCCGAACCGATCGTCATCTGGGCGATGATCGGAAAGTCGGGAGCGATTTCCCGGGCCGCGAGAATCGCCTGTTCGATTTCGTGGACGTCAGCGAAGGTCTCCAGGATGAACAGGTCAGCGCCGCCTTCCTTCAGACCGTTCATCTGCTCGGCGAACATCTGCCGCGCTTCCAGAAGACTGGTCGGTCCGTAAGGCTCCAGCCGTATGCCCAGCGGGCCCACTGCGCCTGCGACCAGGACGTCGTCTTCCGCAACTTCACGGGCCAGTTTTGCGGCTTCGAGATTGATTTTGGTGACGTCCGCTTCGAGACCGTACTGTGCGAGCTTCGCGCGGCTCGCTCCGAAGGTATTGGTCTCAATGACTTCAGCGCCTGCCTTGATATACGCGCGATGCACCTCGCGAATGAGATCGGGCGCGCGAAGATTCAGCTCGTCGTAGCACTGGTTTATGAATACGCCTTTTGCGTACAGCTGCGTTCCCATGGCACCATCGAACACAACGACCTGGAGGGGGTCGAGCAGACGGTCGAGTAATTCCTTGCGATCGCTCATTGTGGCAGCTCCCTGCTCACAGGAACGCGGGCCAGCGCGGGAGTCGGCCGCTTCTTCTCGCGAAAGTGCGCGTTTGCCCACGCGAGCGGCGCAATAGTGATAAATGACATTCCCGGGACTCCCCACCTCACCGCAACACCGAGTAGCGCGAGTGTGAGCGAGATCGCGCCCGCGATTACGAATGTCATGTAATGCCTGCTATGGGAGATCGCATCGTATTCTTCAATCTCCGTCAGGCCAAACTCGGTTCGGCGGGTGTGCGCATGGTGATACAGGAGCGCGATGCAGCCGAAAACGAGCATCCAGCCGGCCGCGTAAATGGCGAACAACGATCCGAGTTGCTGCGTGCTTTGAATGACCACGGCGCTCTGGCCAGTGAAAGTCGAAACGAACGCGCTGGACAGAAACTTCAACGGGTAGACGTAAAACAGCACTGTAAACATCAGGACTGCATTTACAACAACGGTGAAATTGTCGTCGAGCGGATACCGACGGAAAAGGCTGCGGTGCGCTGCCCAGATCAGCGTAAGGGCAGCGAAGCTCAGGGCAAATGGAATGAATCCGCCGAGGTTGTTCATTAGCTGGTCATACGTACGCGGCACCTCAAGACTGACTACAAGCAGGGTTGCCGCAAAAGCAATCATTGCGTCGCTGAATGCTTCGAGCCTGGATGGCTCAGTTCGGATCGCTACCTTCATGCGTCCAGCCTTGCTTCGGCAAGAGTTACCGCGCCGGCGGATGCGCGATCAACAGCAACACTTTCGTCAATGGTTTCCGAGGCCAAAGGGTTTTGCCGTGACTCTTCACCCCGGACCGCGTAGTATTTGGCTTCTGGATGATGGATGACTATCGCTGCCGTCGACTGTTCCGGCAGGAGCTGGAACGCCTCTGTCAAATCCATTCCCAGCGTTTCGCGGGCAGGCAACAGCTTGAAAACCGCCGCGTGATCGTCGAGATCAGGGCAGGCGCCGTATCCCCAGGAATATCTCTTCCCCTCTGGAA
>JACDDZ010000171.1 GCA_013816695.1 Gemmatimonadaceae bacterium | reverse complement strand
TAGCAGTCTCGAGCCAAGGTCCCAATATGAAGAAAAAAGGCAATCGTTCGATACCGGATTTTTCGCGCAAGAAGCCCACGGGCTCCAGTCCGGTGGATAACAAGGCGACAGGTTCAGCGCCCAAGCCGCCCCGTGTTCAGGTGGGCAAGCCGCAGGCTACGTCGTCCAAGTCAGGTAGACGGGGGTCCTGATTTGAAATTGGCTTCCATCAACGCGAGCAGCTGGTGGCCGGCGTTCTGAATTCTCTCCACGTATAGAATCAAGTCGTCGTTGCCCTTTTCCTTCAGCTCTTCCAGGAGAAGTTCCGAGTAACCCAGGATGTGACTTAGCGGCGTTCGGAGGTCGTGCAGCAGCAGTGGGGGGAGGGATTGCTGAACTTTGGCAACGACTTCGTCGGGTGCTTTTTTCACTAGGGTTGCTCCTCCTTTTTTGCGGTAGCCGACTTCGCTCCGATCAGCGTTTCGATCTTTCCTAGCAGGCGACTAAGGTCGATTGGCTTCGTATCGTACTCATCGCATCCGGCATCGAGCGCCTTTTCGCGGTCACTAGACATCGCGTGTGCTGTCAAGGCGATGACAGGAATGTCCTTGGTCTCCGCTCGCGCCTTGAGACAGCGAGTCGCTTCCCATCCGTCGAGAACAGGAAGACTCATATCCATAAGAATCAGATCGGGAGCTTCCGTTGCTGCCATGTCGACACCGCCCCGACCGTCGACTGCAAGCAGAACTTCGTATCCTCGGCGCTGCAGGCGACGTGACAGCATGTCGCGATTCATTTCGTTGTCTTCAACCAGCAGAATCTTGGTCATATGGTCCCTAAATGAGTACAGCTCGCGGCGCCGCACAGCCCTCGAGCTGATCACGAACCTGCTGAAGCAAGGTATCCCTTGATGTGCCGGCTTTCTGGAGGATGGTTTCTACGTAGCCGTTCAGGCGCCTGCGTTCGGCGCCCGTGAGATCGTGCGCCGTCACAACGACGATGGGAATTGAGCGCCACTCCGGATGTGCTCGAACCTTGTCGGCGAACTCGAATCCGTCCATGACGGGCATCAACAGGTCGAGCAGGATAAGGTTTGGCCGGTCGCTCTCCATGGCCAAAAGAGCCGCTTGTCCATTCTCCGCTTCGGTGACCCTCCACCCCTCTTTCTCCAGCATGTTTCTGGTCATCGCCCGGGTGACGGCGTCGTCCTCGACCAGCAAGACAGGACAGGGAGGACGCGCGCACGAAAACTTCTTCAGGATGCGCGACAAGCGGCTCCGGTTTACCGGCTTGGTTGCGTAGTCTGATGCGCCGAGCGTAAATCCCCGTTCGGGATCGTCTACCATCGTGAGCATGATGACTGGAATGTCGGCAAGTTCCGGATCGGTCTTGAGTGTTTCCAGCACGGTCCAGCCATCCATTTCCGGCATCATGACGTCCAGGGTGATGGCAACCGGTTTCAGCAGCCGCGCCAGGCGGAGACCATCTATTCCACTTGCCGCTCCCCGAACACAGAAACCTTCCTTACTCAAGAAACGCTGCATCAAGTCCCGTTGCGCGTCGTCATCGTCAATGACGAGGACACAGGTGTGAGGCTCGGGGAGTGAATTAGCGCTGTCTACGCCGTTTGCGGAAAAAACGACCGGTGAAACCGCGAGGATCGAGGCATCATCTGGTCCTTTTTCAAGTTGTACAACATGCATGGGCAGCTTGATTGTAAAGGTGCTTCCCTCGCCAAGTACGCTGTGCAGCGTTACATCGCCCCCCATCATCTGGCAGAACCGCCGGGTAAGCGCGAGTCCGAGTCCGGTTCCACCAAACTTTCGTGTGGTGGATGCGTCGGCCTGAGTAAAATCCTGAAAAAGCTTTATGATCTGTTCGGGGCTGAGTCCGATACCCGTATCCGTTACACGGAAAACAATCCAGTCGCGGCTGTCCATGCGCTGACGCTCGGCGTTCAGCGTGACAATTCCCGCATGCGTAAACTTCGCAGCATTTGACAGAAGATTGAACAATCCCTGCCGAACCTTGATCTGGTCGGCGTACATGGTACCAAGATCTGACGCTCGTTCGATGTGAAGGGAATTTGCGTTTTTTGTCACCATTGGCTGCACTGTGGATGCGACATCGTCAATCATAGTGTCGAGGTCGAAGGTCTCCAGATACAGCTCCATTTTTCCTGCTTCAATCTTCGACAGATCCAGAATGTCGTTGATAAGCGCGAGCAGGTGTTTCCCTGACGCGTTTATCTTCGCCAGATCCGCGCCGAAGGAATCGAGCTCCCTGTCCGCGGCCTCTTCCTGCAGCATTTCCGAGTACCCAACAATTGCATTGAGTGGAGTCCGCAGTTCGTGACTCATGTTCGCGAGGAAAAGGCTCTTTGTTTTGTTGGCAGTCTCAGATGCCTCCCTTGCCTTGGCAACTTCCTCTTCAACCCGGCGGCGCTCGGTAACGTCCTCCATGGCCAGTACCAACAGCTCTCCGTGATGGCCAGCCTGCAGTTTCCGCGCGTTCAGCAGCATCACCCGGCGCCCGAGCGCAGGGAAATCGTGCTCCAGCTCAAAGTCATTGAAGAATGAGCTCTGTGGAACGATGTCTTCCAGAAGTGTCTTGAGATCAGGAATGTCCCACTGGCCATTTCCCAACTCGTAGATCAGTCGGTTTTCCGTCTCTTCGGCTGATACCTGAAAGGTCTGATAGAAGGCGCGATTTCCCGAGCGCACGCGTAGCGTCGTATCAAGGATAAGCAACGGCTCACGGACTGTATCGACAATGTTCTGGGCGTACGTTTCAATTGCCTTCAGGTCCGCTTCCACACGACGACGCTCCGTAACGTCTTCCATTGCAAGCACGGAGATTTCCGCGTGACTGCCTGCCCGAAGCTTTCTTCCGTTGAGCAGCATGATTCTGCGGCCAATGATCGGGAAGGTGTGCTCCAGCTCGAAGTCATTGAAAACCGAGCTTCGGGGAATGACGTCTTCGAGTAATGTTCTGAGGTCAGGAATGTCCCACTGACCGTTGCCCAATTCGTAGATCAGGCGGTTTTCGGTCTCATCCGGAGAAACCTGAAAGGTTTGGTAGAAAGCGCGGTTCGCGCTTTGAACACGCAGATTCTTGTCGAGCATTAACAGCGGCTCGCGCACGGTTTCTACAATGTCTTGCGCGTACGTTTCGATATCATCTACAAACGGCTTTTGATTCAACTGTTTGCCCCTCATAGGAATAAATTAAGCCACCGAACAGCAGCGCGGAAGCTTGAGCCGTCGGGGGGTGCTGCGCCCGAGTACTTTCACTTAATTGTCGCCTGCGACTCCGATGTTCATGACACCTTTCGCTTTTCGTTCAGCGAGACTTTGGGCAATTACCCGTATCGCTTTGTCCGCTGTGTTTTTCCTCGCGGGCGAGAATCCGCTTCGCCTGTCAGTATTCCCCGTCGTGGGAATCGTCGCACTTGTCACGGTGCTCGGCGCCATCGAGATCCGGAGGAATAGGGAAATGGCGCTCCTGGGCAACCTTGGCGTTTCGCCATTGCCGTTGTCCGCGATATTACTGGGGCCGGCAGCGACCGGTGAGTTGACGCTCGCATCGATCGGTCTCCTGACTCGATGAACCCGGTCCTCGTTGCAGACTCCGTGTCAAAAACCTTCGGAGTGCGGCGCGTGCTTACATCCGCCAGCCTCCGCGCCGTTCCGGGCGAACTACGCGTTCTTTTCGGCCGCAATGGAGAGGGGAAGTCCACACTCCTGAGGATTGCAGCTGGAATCATTGCTCCAGATAGCGGAGCGGTCCGGTTCAGAGAAAATGTCCGCCTCTCATGGCGGCTCGATCAGCTGGCCGCAGAGGGACTTTTCTTCCTGCCCGACTACGACCTTTTTTCGCGAGCATTCTCGGTTCGCAGTCAGCTCACGATGATTCAGCGGCGGTACAATGGCGGCGACGTCGTGGAGGCCGCCGAGAGAATGGGAGTTGGTGAGCATCTCAACAAAAAACCTTACGAAATGTCGGGTGGGGAACTGCGTCGCATGGAGGTCGCGGCGGTTTTCGTTCGAAGGCCAGTATGTTTCCTGGCCGATGAACCTTATCGCGGAGTCGCGCCTGTAATCGCCGAGCATCTTACGCAGGCGTTTCGCGCTCTGACCGCTGAAGGCATTGCAGTGGTAGTAACTGGCCACGAAGTTCCCACACTCCTTGCCGCCGCAGACCACGTCACCTGGTCCACCAGCGGCACCACCTACGAGCTGGGACCGCCGGCGTCTGCCGAGAGCCACGAGACGTTTCGCAGAGAATATCTCGGTAGCTGGAAGGTGAGGAATGTCGAATGAGTCAATCTCCGCTCTCAACATTTGGCCTCACTCATATTGCGATTGGCGTGTCCGATCTGGATCGCGCTTTCGGGTTTTAC
>JACDDZ010000170.1 GCA_013816695.1 Gemmatimonadaceae bacterium | reverse complement strand
ATCACACGGCTTTAAAGGCAGCCTGCAGGTGACTTCGCCTAGTTGCTTAGCGCTTTGAGGAGTTTTCCGTGAATCCCTCCAAACCCGCCATTTGTCATCACGAGGACTACGTCGCGCGCTTTGAGGCGTGGCCTGAGGTATTCAACGATCTCATCGGGATCCGCTATGTGTTCCGCCGCTATTCCGGCAGCGCGCCAGGAACCCACGAGTGCATGCGGATCGATCGCTGTTTCCTTCGTGTAGCGTTCCGGGTGAAATAGTCCGCCGAACACAATTTCATCGGCAGAGGAGAGGGCCTGCTCGTAGTCCTTCTGAAACTCGCGCCGCTGGGCAGTGTAGCTGCGCGGTTCAAAAATCGCGATAACGCGCCGGCCCGCGTATTTCTGCCGTATCGCGGCCATGGTCTCGCGCACAGCTGTCGGATGATGTGCAAAGTCGTCGATGACAAGCACCCCGCCGGCCTCACCGCGAACTTCCATCCTGCGTTTGACGCTCTTGTAGGAGCGGAAGGCTTCCGATATTCCCGCGTGTTCGGCACCAACTGCCGTCGCGGCGGCAATTACGGCGAGCGCATTCCTCACGCTGAAAGCACCCGTCATCGGCATCTGTAGAACGCCCCATTCCATCCCGTCTCGAATGACAGTGAAACGGGTTCCATCCTCACCGAAGGAAACATTTGAGGCCGTCCAGCCCTTTCCCTCTTCGAGCGGCGCTTCGCCGTCGTATGAGAAGTACTGCACAGGTGCGAACGACTTTGCGGCGAGCGAACGAACAAGTGGTGAGTCCCACCCTGCTATCAGCTGACCGTTTCCGGGAATGAGGTTGATGAAACGGGCGAACGCGAAGTTGTATGCCTCTTCGTCGCGATAGATATCGGCGTGGTCGAATTCGATGTTGTTGACTATCGCCGTATCCGGGAGATAGTGCCACATCTTGGGCCCTTTGTCGAAATACGCGGTGTCATACTCGTCGGCTTCAATGACAAAGAGGTCCGAGTCAGTGAGACGATATGACTTGCCGAAGTTTTCTGCCACACCGCCGATCAGGAACGAAGGATTCTTTCCGGCGCACTCGAGTGTCCAGGCAAGCAGCGATGTAGTGGAAGTTTTGCCGTGGGTTCCCGCAACGGCGATCGAATGCTTTCCACGAATGAACTCCTCCTTGATCGTCGCGGCAGCTGACGTGTAATACAGCTTGCGCTCAAGGGCGGATTCCAACTCTGCGTTTCCCCGGGAAATGGCGTTACCGACCACGACGACATCGGGCGACGAATCCAGATTTTCCGGCTTGTAACCAATCGCGTACTCGATCCCCATGGACTGTAGCTCATCGGACATCGGCGGGTAGACGTTTTCGTCCGATCCGGTCACGCGGTGGCCGGCCTGCTTGAGCAGACCCGCGAGCGAGGCCATCGCCGTCCCGGCGATCCCGATCAAGTGGTAGTGCAGCGTTTTGCCAGAAGCTTTCAGTGTCATTTCAGGAGGAAAACAGGTGGAGTTAAGCTAGGAAAGCTAAGGCACCGCCCTTGCTCATGAGCCGCCCATGCAGGCTGGATATCCTAGTACCGGAAAAATGACCAAGACAGCTGAAGCCAGGCTTCGTGAAAATATCGAGGAAATAGAGAAAAGCTCACGGGCATCGCGCATTGCAGTGGCGATGTTCGACCTGGAAAGCGGCCTTGATTTCGAGTACCGGGCCAACGAGTGGTTTCATGCAGCAAGCACGATAAAAATTCCGATCCTTGTAGGCGTGTTCGGAGCGGTGGACCGCGGTGAGTTCGTTTTGCACTCCCGCCTGCATGTGCGAAATCGGTTCCTGAGCGTGGTGGACAGATCCCCATACAGGCTGCGCTCGAGCCGGGATGCGAACTCCGATGTGCACGAGGCGATTGGAAAGATGATGCATATCCAGGAACTTGCGCACCACATGATCGCAACCAGCAGCAACCTCGCGACCAATCTCCTTGTGGAGCTGGTGGGCATCGCGAACCTTCAGGCAACGATGCGGGAGCTTGGAGTGGCCGATGGGGTAGAGCTCGAGCGCGGCGTCGAGGACGACAAGGCTTTCGACGCTGGCATCAACAACCGCGTAACGGCGAACGGGTTGATGAAGTTGCTTCGCCTGATTGCCGAGGAAAGGGCGTTTTCTGCGCACCTGTCACGCAGGATACTGGACATCCTGCATTCGCAGGAATTCAACTCCGGAATTCCCGCCCGGTTGCCCGAAGGCACACGCGTCGCGCACAAGACCGGTGAAATATCCACTGTCGCGCACGATGCGGGTGTGGTCTACCTCGTGAACCGGAAACCATATGTGATTGTAATCCTCACCGAGTGGGAACCGTATACAGGGGGGCGAAGCGAGACGATCGCTCGAGTGTCGAAGGCGGTACATGACCTTCTCCAGGCGGAGGCGAGTTGATCGTGCCCGACGTAGCCAGTCTCGGACTGCGAGTTGTGGATGGGAGGCAGCTCGGGCCTGAGTACCAGGGAGCGCTCAGGCCTGGTGACACCATAAGCGATGCAATGGGCCGCCAGCGTGAGCTCCCACGGTATTTCTACGAAATTCCCTCATGGGACATCGCAATGAAGGTCCAACTTTCGGAGAACTTCTTTCTCTGGGAGTTCATCCAGGTCGACGTACGGGAAAACGAGGCTTTAAGGCGATTTCCCCGGTACGTTCCGTGCTCAATCACTCTCCTGGGAGTCTGTCTCCAGCGCCTTCGGGAAAGAGTGGGTACGCTGATCCACATCTCTGCGAACGGGGGCTACAGGTCCCCGGGGCACAAGCTGTCGAGGCATGCGTCGCCGCATTCCTGGGCAACCGCAGTGAATATCTACCGGATTGGAGATTCGTACCTCGATAGCCAGCGCGAGATAGAGAGATACGGCCTGATGGCGCAGGAGACGCTGCCGGGAGTTTGGACAAGACCATACGGCGACCAGCCAGGTTTTGCCGAAGATCATTTGCATCTGGATATCGGTTATGTAACGACGGTACCCAGAGATGCGCCGGGCAGTTAGGGAGTGATGGAATGAGCAAACAGAAAAAGACACCGAATGCTTCCAAAGCCGGCGGCGCGGACAGAATTGCGCTGGCGGCGATTGGGCTTGAGGCGGAGTTCGCCGTTGTGATGGATGGTGAACAGGTCCGGCCCGAAGACGTATTCGGAAGTCCGCGCGAGTTCATTCGCCAGCCCATGATGCATCGGACGGGAAAGTCATATCACCTGCCAACAGGTGGCGCGATTTATTTCGATACGGGCGTAATTGAAGTGGCGACGCCCGTCATTGAGATTGAAAAAGGCTGCGCAGCGCGCGCGGGACGGTCACTGTGGGAAGGAATATTATTCGTGCGCGACGAGCTCGACGCATGGGAACGCTCGACCGGAAAGCAGGTGCACCTCGCCGGTTTCAGCACGCACTACAACATTTCCTTCGACATCCCGCCGGAAATGCAGGGACATGGACGCACGGTAGAAAAGCTCGCACTGCTCCTGAGTTACGTGCTTCCCATTCCGGTGATGATGCTGGCCGCGAACAAGCGCTCCACCGGAATAGGAGTGCGCCCACGTGGTGACAGGATCGAGATAACCGCTGACTTTACCCCAGACGCTCCCTTGATGATTGCGACTGCCACGCAGATCGTGGGAATCGTGCGCGAGATAATGCAGTGGCCGACATATGAGCTGAGCGCGCTGGATGATCACGACATACCGCTGCTCCAGAATTTTCAGCCAATGCCCCATACATCTCGAAAGGGCTGGCTTGCGAGATTCAGCTGCTTCAGCGAGAACCCCTTCGCCTCCGATCCGGACGACGAGATGTGGCTGACGCGTGATGGTCGAACAATGTCATTGCGTGAAATCGCCGGCGAAACGACGCGTTATTTCTGGAAGTCGATCAGCAAGCTCGCAGATCCCTTCACCCTGAGGCTGATCGGTTCCATAATGCGTGGGCGCGCGCCTACGCTGCTCGAGCTGGATGACCGCCCCGCGTCGTACGACGACGTGGGCCGCGCCTGCGCGTGGGACAATCTCTTTCCCGAGCGTATTCTCCCCCGTTCGCGTTACGAGCGTGTGCTCATTCGCGCCATTTCGGGACAAAAGCTCCACATGGGAGGCGCGTGGTACACACCGATAGGCATGCGCGGGTGGTCCAAGGTCATCTTCCGCCGGCAGGCCGATAGAACCCGGCATGTATTTACGCTGGATTTTCTCCTCGGCCACTTGAGGGAATGGGAGCGGCCCACGGCGGCAGCAAGATGACGCTCTTTCCCCGATTTCCTGATTTCGTTATATCACCACCATGACGACAAGCAAAGAAACCAACTGGATGGATCATCCCGAGATCCGACGGCTTGTACACGAGATCAACAAGCTCAGTGTGG
>JACDDZ010000169.1 GCA_013816695.1 Gemmatimonadaceae bacterium | reverse complement strand
GCCTCGGGGGCATTCAGGTCGTCAAGGAAGGCAGCCCGCGCGTCCTTCTCCGCGTTTTCCGCAACGGCAGCTAGCTCCGGCGTTCCACCGGTCGCGGCAGCAAGACGCTCCGCAAACTCGCCAATGCGACGAACACCTTCTACCGATGCCTCCATAGCTTCGGCGGACATGTTCAGCTGCTTGCGATAGTGCGTCGAAAAAACGAAGTGGCGAAATGCGGCCGCGGGAATTCCCTGCTCACGCAGATCTTCCACGTTGGCAACATTTCCAATTCGCTTCGCCATCTTGGTTCCGTCGGTGAGCAGGAACTCGCCGTGGCACCAGACGCGCGAAAATTCCTTACCCGTGGCGCCCTCGGACTGGGCGATCTCGTCTTCGTGGTGGGGGAATACGAGATCGACTCCGCCGCAGTGCAGGTCAAGGGTTTCGCCAAGATATTTCATTGCCATCGCCGAGCACTCGAGGTGCCAGCCAGGACGTCCTCGGCCCCAGGGCGAATCCCAGGCGGCTCCCGCCTTTACGTCCTCGTCCTTCGCGGATTTCCAGAGCGCGAAGTCCTGCGCGTTTTCCTTTGTGTATTCGTCCTGCGCCACCCGGGCGCCGGCTTGAATCTCGCGGGTATCCAGCCGCGACAGCTTCCCGTATCCCGGAAACTTGCCGATCGCGAAGTAGACGGACCCATCTTCAGCTTTGTAAGCCAGTCCTTTTTTCTCGAGAGACTGTACGAGTGCGATCATCTCGCCGATATGCGTTGTCGCCTTGGGGTACTGCTCCGCGTCTTCGATGCGCAGGAATTTTCTGTCGCGGTGGAATATCTCGACAACGGGCTCAGTGACTTCACTGATGGTCTTCCCCTGCTCCGTAGCGCGCTTGATGATCTTGTCGTCGACGTCGGTAAGGTTCATCACCTGATTGACGTTCCAGCCGTTCAGGCGAAGTGCTCTTCTCAGGAGATCTTCAAAGAGAAAAGTGCGGAAGTTTCCAACGTGCGCGGGATTGTAGACCGTCGGGCCGCAAGTATACATGCGCACCGTTTTCCCATCGCTTGGGACGAAGGATTCGATTTGGCGGGTGAGGGTGTTGTAGAGACGAAAGTCCTGCATGCGCTCTAAGCCGTCTTCGCCGCCGCATCGCGCTCGAACTTTTCGCGCAGACCGATTATGTCAGTGATGGGCTTGGCAAGCAGGCGCACTCCGCCGTCTGGGACTGGCACGCGCAGGACGAATGCCTTGTCGCGCGTGCGTTTCCTGAATCCCTTCCCTTCGTAGATGCGGTTGATCAGGATGCGGCGGACGATCACCATCACTACTGCCAGTGTTGGTAGCGCGACGATCAGCCCCATGGGGCCGAGGATCTTGCCCATGATCAACACTGCCATGATCGTGAGGACGGGAGGTAGATCGATTTTCTGCGACATCACCAGCGGCGCGACGATGTTGCCTTCGAAAAGATGGACTACGACGCCGAGCCCTATGACCATCATCGCGCGCGTGCTTCCGCCGGGACCGCTAAGGACGAAGAGTGCTGGCAGTATCGTCGACAGCAGCGTTCCGAAAAATGGAATGATCGCTACGAGGCCTGTGAAAACGCCGAAGGTCAGCCAGTATGGAACATCCAGCAGCCAGAGGCCGAGCGCGGTGAAAGCGGCCAGCACTGTCATCGCGAACAGCTGCCCGACGATGTAAGCACGGAGCGTGGTGCCTAGGTCACCGAGGAGATCACGAATGAGGTCGCGGTGAATTGGAGGAAAGAGCGCTATCAGCCATTCGCGGTAAACGCCCGGCTGGAGCGTGAGGTAGATCGCCATCACGCCGACTGCAAAGATTTCGATGATTGCGTTGACTACACCGAACAGTTTGGGAACGATCGATTGGGCGGTTGAGGATACCTGGTCGTAGACTGCGAGCAGCATTTTGTGCTCGCCGGGATTCCACATCTCGCGGAGCGCCGGGAAGCGGCGGGCGAACGTATCGATTCCCTTTTCCCAGTTTTCTATGTACTGCGGCAGGACTGTAACGAGGCTGCGGGTCTGCTCGATTACCGGAGGAACCAGTAACCAGAAGAGGCCGACGAGTGCCGCCATCGAGCCAATCAGGGCGAGGAAGAATGCTGTCCTGCGCGGAAGGTGCGCCCGCTCTTCCAGAAAATCAGTTACGGCTCCCAGGTAGAGCGAGAGGATCACCGCCATGAACAGCAGTATGAAAATCTGGGCTGTTACGCCAAACAGCCAGAGCAGCAGAACGGTTCCTACAACTGCGGTTAGAACCTGTGCCAGTCGCGGCCTCTGCACCGCGTCTGCGTTAGTCAACGCGAGCGTTCGTCGTTGATTTCTTCTGCTTCCAGGGTTGCTTCATCATTCGCGCCGGCTCCCAGTGCCTTGGATGCACTCGAACCAGCAGGAAGCATTCCCATCTTCTGTTTGAGTTCGAGAAGCTGGTCATTTGCCGATGCGCTGCCTGCGACGGACTCGAGGCGCTTGAAGTCGTTGGCAAGCCTGTCACCGGAAAATTCCTGGTCGATCTCGACGCTCGCGCGAATCTGGCGCTCGTTGGTCTCGATCTTTTCTTCCATTCTCGCGAAGGCCTCGAATGCAGATTTCTCGGACATCGAGGACATGGTGTTGGCGATGCGCTTCTGCGCTTCCGCTCTGCGCTGTTTTGCCAGGAGCAGGTTTTTCTTGCGATTCGCTTCTTCGATGTTGTCGTTCAGCCCGCGCAGGGAATCCTTGAGGCGCTCGGTTTCCTGCTTGTGGGCTTCCCATGTGAGCTGCATCTGCTGACCGCGGGAGACGTGTTCGCTCCGGCGCATGAGGGCCTGAGTCGCGAGGTCGTCGCGGCTTTCCTTGACTGCGAGCATCGCTCTACGCTCCCAGTCTTCCGCCTGTTTGAGCTCGGACGATGCCTGGTCCTGCAGGCGCTTTTCATCGGCGATTGCTGCAGCGACCTGCTGCTTTGCCTTTGCAAGTTGTCCGCGCATGTCCGCAATGATCTGGTTCAGCATCTTCTCCGGTTCTTCAAACTCGGAGATTGCGGCGTTCACGTTCGACTTGAACAGCATGACTATACGATCGAATATGCTCATATGACTATTGGTGCCTGAGTTGGTCTACGCTGCGAAGATACCTTAATATTGGGGGCCTTTCCAGCGTTTTTTGCAGCTGGGGTGGCCTGTTTAAGCCTACGCAGGGCATAGAGTTAAAGATTCATCGCCGCGTTTGGTCTGGATTTAGTGTCCTTCTACCGAAAGGCTACAGGAGAACAACGAGAAAACCGAGAACTGCGGAGCGGTTGCGGGTTAATCCGATTGTCGGTGGGCGGATCGGGTGCCGGCTGATCCGTACTTTTGGTTCAAAATCCGATATGGACACAAGAATTGACTGGGACCTTTCCAACCGAATCATCGGAGCAGCAATCGATATCCACAAAGCGCTCGGCCCAGGTCTCCTTGAGATCATTTACGAGGAGTGTCTTTGTTGGAAACTACGAACTCTTGGAGTTGCATTCGACCGTCAGAAACATATTCCAATAAGCTTTGAAGGAATGACCTTCGCGGGTGCATTCAGGTTGGACCTGATCGTCGAAAAAAGAATTGTCGTCGAAATCAAGAGTGTGGAACAGTTGATCCCACTCCATAAAGCGCAGTTAATGACCTACCTGAAAATGACCGGGCTTCAGTGCGGACTACTCATCAACTTTAATTCGTATCCATTGAAGACGGGAATTAAGCGGGTTGAAATCCCGCAATAACTCCGCCGTTGTCGTAGTTCTCGGGGTTCTCCTGTAACCTTTCGGTAAGAGAACCAAGATGCCATTTGATCTACAGATAGCTGAGCCAGCGATTGTTGCTACGGGCCTTGAGCTTCATGTACCAGCGGCAGACAGGATACAGGAGCGCAACAACGAGTATCCAGGACAGATACACGACCGGCAGACCGTCAGCGCCAATAGGATTAAAGAGAGGGTTTGTAGACGGCCAGTGTCCGTTGTGCCAGGTGTAGAGCAGCGACCCGATGACGTTCACCAGCGGGATGTGCAGGATGTAGTAGAAAAGCGGCACGCGACCGAACACCAGGAAAAAGTCCGCAATCTTTCCGCGGACACGGTCGAGGAACGCCAGCGCAATGATTGCCGGGCCGAGGGTCATTAGCAGGTACAGGAGCGACGGCGGATACTTGCTTGTATTGAGGAAGGAAAAGAAGGTGAAGAGTGCAGTCTTCTGTGGCGCCCAGTGCTGTGAATCGCCAATGACATTGATTCCGCGGAGCACGATGAAGGCGACGGTGAGGCCAAGTCCGATTTTTATGAGGGTGCTGCGCCGCTTGTCTGCATCGTTACGAATATCATCCCGGGACAGCAGCGCGCCGAAGCAGTAGCCCATCGACATCACAGCGAACCAGG
>JACDDZ010000168.1 GCA_013816695.1 Gemmatimonadaceae bacterium | reverse complement strand
CGGTTGCAATACTGGCAGCGGTACCTGTCGCGCGCAAACAGGAAAGTATTTGTAACCTGCCGACGGAACCGGCGGGGCACGTGGATGAAGCGCGTAAGACGGATCACGGCCGGACGCGGAAGCGTCAGGCGCTCGGATCTGACGAGGCGGTCAGAGTCCGCCTCGACAATCTCGGCCTTCCCATCGATGACGAGTCGCAGGGCCCTGCGCATGGGAACCATGGTGAGGGGCTCAAACGACGCGTTAAGTGCGAGACATCCTACGGTCAAACGCACGCCTCCCGAAGAACTGTTCAGGTGGTCCTAATATACAGCAAGGTATTACACAGCCGCAGCTGTTTTTGCAGGAACATGGGTGAGCCAGCCCCAGGTATCGGGCGCTTTCCCACAGGTGATATCCAGGTATCGCTTCTGGATTGCAAGCGTGATTGGTCCCGGCTTGCCGCTGCCGACCGGGATTCGATCAACAGACCGAATTGGAGTGACCTCGACAGCAGTGCCGGTGAAAAACGCCTCATCCGACGTATACAGCATTTCGCGCGGAAGCTGACCCTCTACCACCTCAATCCCCAAGTCACGGGCAATTGTAACTATCGAGTCGCGGGTGATCCCGTGAAGAATGCCCGAGGAAAGCGCGGGAGTCAGCAGCTTTCCGTTCTGCACGAGAAAAACATTCTCACCTGTACCTTCGGAAATGAACCCGAACGAGTCGAGCATGATTCCTTCAGCGTACCCGTTCTGCTTTGCCTCCATGACTGAAAGCTGGGAGTTCAGGTAGTTCCCACCGGCCTTGGCCATCGTCGGGAAAGTGTCGGGCGCTGCTCGTCTCCAGCTCGACACGCATACATCCACGCCCTCGTGCAATGCATCGTTGCCGAGATAGCGTCCCCATGTCCAGGGAATGATGTAGACCTCGAGCGGTGCGTTCGAGGGCACGATCCCCATCTGCTGCCCGCCACGCATGCCAAGCGGGCGCAGATAACAGTGCGGAAGATTGTTCTCCGCAACTGTGTCTACGCAGGCCCTTGTCAGGTCTTCAACCGAGTACTCGAGCGGCATCCGGTAAATGCGGCATGAATCTGCGAAGCGGCGCATGTGTTCCGGCAGACGGAAGATTGCAGGTCCGTCGGATGTCGCGTAGCAGCGAATTCCTTCGAATACGCTCGATCCATAATGCACGACATGGCTCATCACGTGAATTGTCGCGTCTTCCCAGTTCACGAATTGTCCGTCGCGCCATATCCGGTGGCGGGGTTCAGTCATGCTTAAAGATAATTCCGTTGAAGGAACATGCGTTGGTTAGAAGCCGTTAGCCGATGACCAGGATGCGAGAGCAGCGCCCGTTACGGTGCAGCGGATACGCAGAGCTGGGTCCTCGTTGGCAATCCGGCCGTGGCGGAGGAGTTCGCGACCCTCGACAACGGTGAGAATTGCGTCAGTTCCTCCGAGGGCGAACACTGCCGTCGCAATCGGATCGGACCCCGGGAGCGCCTTGTCGTGAGTGATGGCGAAGGCAGCAATATCGGCATCCTTCCCTGCTTCCAGCGAGCCAATTCGCTTGTCGAGTCCGAGTGCCTGGGCTCCGCCGATGGTGGCAAGCGCAAGAGCCCCCGCGGCGCTTATCGCATCGTGCTTCCGTGAATGTGCGCGCTGAAACAGGAGCGCAGTGCGCGCTTCTTCCAGCATGTCCATCCGGTTGTTGCTGGCCATGGAATCGGAACCCAGTCCTGTGCGGATCTTGCGGGCGAGGATCGCTGTCAGCGGCGCCACCCCGTGTCCCAGCTTTGCATTGGAAATGGGACAGTGCACGACAGCGCAATTATGGGCTGCGATGAGATCGATGTCTTCGGTGTCTGCTCGCACCGCATGAATCAGGAGCGCATCCTCGCGCAAGAGTCCGTAACGGTCCAGAAGCGCGACAGGTGAGCGATTGTGGCCCTTCGTTGGTGGCGTGATCCCACGCCGGATCCAGAGATCGGCGAAGGGACCGGCACCATTCCGGACGAGATCGTCTTCTTCAGCGCTCTCTGCGATGTGCATGGCCACAGGGAGCCGTCGCTTCCGCGACAGTTCCGACACGGCGCCGTAAAGCTTCTCTGAAACCGTGTAGGGAGCGTGTGGTGAAACTCCGAGTGCCACTAGCCCAGTTACTTCTTTTTCAAGAGTGTCGATCCGCGCCACAAGATCTGCGAGAGCCGCTTCGGCGCCTTCCGGTGCAGGTGCGAAAACTTCCTGGTACATGATTCCGCGGACGCCGGCCTCGCGCATTGCCTGCATAGACACACCGGTGGAACAGGTATCCGCGTAGCAAGTGACGCCGGCGCGAATTCCCTCATTGATTCCGAGTCGGGCAGAATCAAGCAGGTTTTCGTTTGTGAGGACTTCGTTTCTTCCGCGGCGAAGTTTTCCAATCCAGTCCACGAAACTGAGATCTTCCAGAAACCCGCGCATTACCGTCAGCTCGAGATGCGTATGGGCGTTGACCAGTCCCGGCAGGATCAACGCATCCCCCAGCTCAACCTGATCGCCCTGCGGCGCGCCGGTTCGCGGGCCTGCGTACGCGATTTTTCCGTTAACAACTGCCACCGTCCCATTCTCGATCGGCGCGCTGGTTACCGGAATAATCCAGCGCGCGTTGTAACAGACCATTAGCGCCGACTTGTAAGCAGCGAATCGCCGTTCAGCACTCTTGAACTGTCGGGCCGGGAAGAAGGGCGGGCGCGTGAAGGCGCGGGAATCGGCACCGCTCCGGGGATGATGCGGGTCTGATTCTGTGTAGGCGTCGTGCGCGGCGGCGGACGCAGAAAAGTGTCCACTGGCGGCGGCGGAGAAGTGTAGTCTGGTGTTCCGTATGTAGAGCCCGTGTAGTGCTTGTCACACTCGCGTGTGGGCTCCGTTCCGGGAATGAAGAACTCCACCCCAATCAGCTCGCGCGGACAGTATGGTGTCTGCAGGAGACCCGTCGAGACATCGATGTCGCGCGTGATTATTCCGGAGGGACGCGGCCAGTCGGGCGGCTTTGGCTTGCGACGATAGACTTCAAGCATGAATGAAGTCCATGCGGGTGCGGCGAGGCGACCGCCCTGCGCATTGGAAATGATTTTCTGCGGGCGATCCAATCCCATCCACACACCGGCAACGAGGTCGGCTGTATAACCAACAAACCAGACGTTGGTGCCGTCGTTTGTTGTGCCCGTTTTTCCGCCGGCTGGAACGGTGAATCCTGCGCCCCAAACCGATCCGGCTGCCGTCCCCCTTCGAATTACATCCTTCATCATGTCAACCATGATCCAGGCTTCTTCGGCGGAAAGAACCTGCGTCCTTGTGGGGGTGGGCTGCCAGAGAATTTCCTTCCTGGCATTCTCGACCCTTACGATGGCATTCGGTGTTGCGCGGACGCCGAGATTTGCGAAAACGGAGTAGGCGGAAATCAGTTCGAGCGGCAGAACCTCGGCAGCACCAATGTGAATCGAAGGATACGCGGGTATTGGCGTCGTAATTCCAAAATTGCGCGCCTCACCAATGACCGTCTGCTCACCCAGCTCCATGCCGAGCCGGATGGTCGACAGGTTGCGTGAATCGTAGAGGGATTTTCGGAGCGGTATCTGCCCGAGAAACTGGCCGTCGTAGTTCTTCGGGGACCAGACCGGTGCGCCCGCACGTTCCAGGTTCAGCGGGGAGTCATCAACTAAATAGGAAGGCGGCCGGCCATTCTGGATTGCCGCTGCGTACACGATCGGCTTGAATGTAGAACCCGGTTGGCGCAAAGCCTGGACAGCACGGTTGAACTTCGAGTCGTAGAAATCGCGCCCGCCGACCATGGCGCGCACCGACCCTGTTCGCGGATCCA
The DNA here is from genome assembly GCA_013816695.1 of Gemmatimonadaceae bacterium. The sequence continues at coordinate 583 of JACDDZ010000168.1, read as the reverse complement.
GCGCTACGAAGGATCCCTGCAGGTACGGCGAGTTCGTGGTTGCCTCATTGTCGCCGGCCACCCGCGCCTGGTAATGCTCGAAAGTCTCGTGCGTGTACTTACCCCAGCGGCCGGCTTCAATTGCGCGAATCTGTTTTTCCAGCGCGCGCTCGGCAGCAGTCTGCATGTCGAGATCGAGAGTTGTGTAAACCTTGAGGCCCTGCTCGTAGAGCTGCTTTCCAAACTGTGCGTCCAGCTGCTGGCGGATCCACTCAACGAAATAGGGCGCCGTTTCACCGGATTCAGTCTTGCCGGCGAGCTGGAGCGGATATGACCGCGCGAGATTGGCGTCTGCCTCGCTGAGTAAGCTTTCCTTGCGCATCAACTCGAGAATCGTATTGCGACGCAACATGGCGCGGTCCGGATTCCGCCGCGGATTGTACCGCTGCGGGGCTTTTGGAAGTCCGGCGAGCAGCGCTGCCTCGGAAATATTCACGTCGCGAATCGATTTCCCGAAATACCTCTGCGACGCCGTCTCGACTCCGAAAGCACCGTTCCCGAGTGAGATCTGGTTGAGATAGAGCTCGAGAATTTTCTTCTTGTC
>JACDDZ010000167.1 GCA_013816695.1 Gemmatimonadaceae bacterium | reverse complement strand
AAAGAACGCGATAGATGCCCTGGCCGGCTCGCCTGGCAATGTCCGCATTTTTGCCAAGGCAATGCCTGAGGGTCGCCTGCGGGTGCGAGTGGAAGATGATGGGCCGGGGATTCCGCGCGAGCTGCGCGGCAAGATATTCGATCCCGGATTTTCAACGAAGGAGAACGGGTGGGGAATTGGTCTCTCGCTCGCAAAGCGCATAGTTCAGGATGCTCATGGGGGTCAGCTTATTCTCGTTCCAACCGACCGCGGAGCGACGTTCGACATTATCTTGAGCTAATGGTTTCTGGTCTCGAAATAGCGCGCAGCGCAGCGGAAGGCACGGATGCAGAACCGCTCGCAGGCCTGAACTCAGCGCAGCGCGAAGCAGTACTGCATCACGAAGGTCCACTCCTCATCATTGCAGGCGCAGGCTCCGGCAAGACCCGCGTTCTTACGGCGCGAATTGCACGCCTCATCAAGCACCATGGTGTGGCACCTACCCGGATTCTTGCAGTCACTTTCACGAACAAGGCCGCAGGTGAAATGCGCGAGCGCATATCCCGGCAGCTGGGTTCGAGTGACTCGAATGCGCTCAAGGGAATGTGGTGCGGAACATTTCACGCGCTTGGCGCGCGAATGCTTCGTGCCCACGCCCCGCTTGTGGGCCGCTCCGCAAACTTCACGATCTACGACGAAGATGACTCACTTGGTGTCATCAAGCGCATCATGGAAAGATCTGGAATTTCTCCCAAGCAGTGGACACCCAAATCAATTGCGAATCTCATCTCCGATGCGAAGAACGCGCTCGTCTCGCCGAAGGACTACGAGCCGGTCGCCCTTGACCCGCTTTCCAAGGCTGCGGCACTCGTATACAACGAGCTCGAAGGTGTTCTCCGCTCGGCCAATGCGGTTTCGTTCGATGACCTGCTCGTACTGCCAGTGCGAATGCTCCGCGAGAACCAGCCCGTGCTGGAGAAATATCGAGACCGCTTCCAGTTCATCCTTGTAGACGAGTACCAGGATACAAACCAGGCCCAGTTTCAGTTCATCAAGCTGCTTGGTAGCGGGCACGGGAACGTCGCCGTCGTCGGCGATGACGATCAGTCCATTTATGGCTGGCGTGGTGCCGACATTCGCAACATCCTGGATTTCGAGAAGACCTTCGAGAGCGCGAAAGTCGTGAAGCTGGAGGAGAACTATCGTTCCACGCCCCACATTCTCGATGTTGCCAACGCGGCTATCAGTGCCAACATCGGGCGGCGCGGCAAGACGCTGCGCGCCACACGGCCCGGCGGCGACCCCGTGACCATGATAGCAACGCTCGACGATCGGGATGAAGCAGACTGGCTGATCGACGAGGTCAAGGCGCGTCGCACCAGGGATGGTCTGCGTCTCAACGATTTCGCGGTCCTGTATAGAACGAATGCGCAGAGCCGTTCAATCGAGGACGCGCTTCGCCGTCAGGGCATGCCGTATCGGTTGATTGGTGCAGTGCGCTTCTACGATCGGCGCGAGATTCGTGACCTGATGTCGTATCTCAAGCTCGTGGCAAATCCCGCTGATGATGAGGGTTTCCGGCGTGCTGTCGGAGTTCCAAAACGCGGGATTGGCGATACCAGCGTCGATGCACTCTCCGAGATTGCGCGCGCGGCCGGCGTGTCCATGTTCGAGGCGAGCCTGCGGGAAGACCTTATTGCTCCTATGCGTCCGGCGGCTCGCTCGGGTTTCGCGACTTTCGGCGAAATGATTGCGCGCTTCCAGGAGCGCGCGCTGCTCAGCAGCGTGGACGAGTTGCTTCGCGACATTATCGAGTCTATTCGGTATGGCGACTACCTGAAGTCCGAAGGCCCCGAGACCTCGCGTGAAAGAATCGAGAACGTGAGCGCATTGATCGATGCCGCAGCAGAAACGGTGGTGGATGATGGCGGAGAGGTCGGCCTTCGCCCCCTCGACCATTTTCTCCAGAAGGCGATGCTTGTTGCAGCGGTTGACGGGATGTCGGGTGATTCCGATGCAATCACGCTCATGACCCTGCACAATGCCAAGGGCCTCGAATTTCCCGTGGTCTTCATCACGGGCCTCGAGGATGGGCTTTTCCCGCTGTCGCAGTCATTCGACCAGCCCGAGAAGCTCGAGGAGGAGCGCCGGCTCTTTTATGTCGGTATCACTCGTGCCGAAAAGAAGCTTTACATGTCGCACGCTGAAAGCAGGCGCAGGAACGGCGAGCTGATGATGTCGATCCCTTCGCGTTTCCTGAAGGAAATTCCCGCGGAGCTCCTGGAAGAGAAGCAGACAATGCGACTTCGCACGTCGGGTCGGAACGCGCATCGCGACACATTTGACTGGGGTGCCAGCTCGGGTGCGACTTCGGGCTATCGCACATCGTCCCGCAGGCAGCACGAAGTGCCAGCGTACAAGATGGCTCAGGGCTGGCGGCAGCTGCCCGCGCGCGACCCGGACGTAGACGCATCCCAGGACGAACCCTTATTTGTCATCGGTGAGCGCGTCAAACATCCTAAATTTGGTTCAGGCAAGATTGCGCATCTCACCGGCGCCGGTCATGACATCAAGGTCATCATTGATTTCGATGACGAAAACTACGGGCGCATGACGATCAAGCCGTCGCATACAAAACTCGAGAAAGGCATGGACTGATGGCAGTAACCCGCGAAGATGTAAAGCATATCGCCGAGCTTGCGAGACTCTCCGTGAATGAAGAAGAAGCGGAAGGGCTGATGCTCCAGCTGAATGACATCCTTTCACACATGGATGCATTGTCCGCAGTTGACACTGCTGGAATCACTCCGGCATCCGGCGTCGGATCCGGAGGGACGCCGCTTCGCCAGGACCGCGGTCAGCCAGTTCCGCTCCAGAACCCGATCAGCTCATTCGCTCCCGAATTCAAGGACGGATTCTTTCTTGTTCCGCGACTTGCGACACACGAGTCAACGGAAGGGGGCGCCTGAGTGTCTGAGCTGAATGACCTTTGCTGCACCGAGCTGTCCCAGCGCGTCAACGACGGACAGCTTGCCGTCAAGGATGTAGTGACTGCCGCGTTCAAGCGCGCAGATTCAGTCATTGCCGGTCATGAAGGATTGAACATCATCCTGCACTGTGACCGTGAAACTTCGCTCAAGGCAGCAGGCAAGACGGCTACGCACATCGCCCGGGCAGAACCACCGGGACTGCTTTCAGGTGTGCCTGTTGTACTCAAGGACAACATAGCGACGCTGGGCCTGCCGACGACGTGCGGTTCGCGTATTCTCGATGGCTACGTGAGTCCCTATGAGGCGACAGCGGTGACGCGCATGCGCGCGCAGGGTGCAATTGTAATCGCAAAGACGAACATGGATGAATTTGCGATGGGGTCCTCCACCGAGAACAGCGCATACGGTCCTGCGCGAAACCCGCACGATCCTTCCCGCGTTCCCGGCGGATCATCCGGCGGATCGGCTGCGTGTGTAGCGGCGGGAATCGCGCCACTAGGTTTCGGGTCGGAGACAGGCGGTTCTGTTCGGCAGCCTGCTGCATTTTGTGGCGTCGTCGGCGTCAAGCCGACATACGGTCGGGTGAGTCGCTTTGGACTTGTGGCATTCGCATCGTCACTCGACCAGATCGGAGTGTTTGGACGCACGGTGAACGATGCTGCGCGCGGACTTGAAGCCATAGCCGGATTTGATCCTTACGACTCCACTACGAGCGATGCTCCGGTGCCGGAGTATTCCCTTGCTGCAACCCACAAGGACCAGTCAGACCTGCGCGGCTTGGTCTTCGGGTGGCCCAGGGAATATTTCCCGGAGAGTCTTGACCCGGGAATCCGCACTCTCTGTGAGCGCGCAAGGGATCGCCTGCGTTCACTGGGCGCCGAGGTCAGGGAAGTGTCGCTGCCTCATACATTGCTGGCGATACCGGTTTATTACATAGTTGCGCCTGCAGAGGCGTCATCCAACCTCGCCCGCTTCGACGGCGTTCGGTATGGATTGCGCACCAAATCGGACTTCGGGCTTCGCGGGATGTACGAAGACACGCGGTCCGAAGGATTCGGTCCGGAAGTTACCCGCCGAATCCTGCTCGGCACGTATGTGCTCTCCGCCGGTTACTACGACGCATACTATAGAAAGGCACAGATGGTACGCACTCTCATCGCTCAGGACTTCAATACTGTGTTCAACAGCGGTGTGCATCTTCTGTTGACGCCGACCACGCCGACAACTGCTTTCGAGATTGGAGCAATCAAGGATCCGTACGAGATGTACCTGAGCGATATCTTCACCGCGACTGCGAATCTTGCAGGCGTGCCGGCAATGTCGCTGCCTATCGGTCGCGTGAACGGACTGCCAGTCGGTGGCCAGATCATAGCTCCCTACTTTCGTGAGGAGGAGATGTTCCGCGCCGCCTGTGCACTCGAACACGCTCTCGGTAAGGAGGCCCACTCGTGAGCCACGAGAAGTTCGAGATGGT
>JACDDZ010000166.1 GCA_013816695.1 Gemmatimonadaceae bacterium | reverse complement strand
GTGCCACGTTCACGGCACCGCTGCCCTTGTCGGCAATCTGCACGCTTCCACCGATCCGCTGGGCGACAAGGCTCCCCGATCCATCGGCGGGAATATTCAGGTTTCCTGTGACATTGGAGACGCTGATGCCACCCGACCCATCCGTGATTTTTACATCTCCGTCCACGCCCTTGATAGCGATTTCACCCGAGCCGTCCTCGACATCCACGGAGCCTGTGATTCCCTGGAGGTCGATACCGCCCGAGCCGTCGGAAATTTTTACGGGGCCAACGCCGCGCGCGACTATATCACCGCTGCCGTCCGAGATTTCGATCGGTATTCCCGCGGGAACGGTGATGGACATGTCCATAATGGCGAGAAAGGAATTGCCCCAGCGAAAGAACCCACGATTGGGAAGTCGCGGCTGAATAGTCACCACATCTCCCGAACGGGTGGCAACCAGTCCGATGCGAGCAAGAATACTTCGGCTCGACCCGATGGCGGAGGCTCGCACCGTCGCAACTGAATCTCCGACCCGTCCGTCAATCTTGAGGACTCCCGCCTCTGAAACGATCTTGATCAGTTTCACTCCGGCGGCTCCGACGGTTGCCGTCTTAAGCGCTGACACCCGCCCCCTTCTGCAGGACGTGCCAGCGAACAGGATCAGGAAAGCCAATCCAAACCATCGAAGCGCGCGGAAGTTGATCATTGAGTGTTAGTTTCGGTTTCGCCGGTAACGACGATCGTCATCAGGGATTTTGACAGAGCCTTTGACGTTGTAATAGTTTACGCCGCCACTGCCCTTGCTGCGAACGTTGAAGTCTCCACCAACGCCATCGGCCTTGATACCGCCGGAGCCGTCATTGCGAACCGTGAATGAGCCGCTTACGTCGTAGCCTTCGATCGAGCCTGACCCATCGTCCTTGATGACGAGATCACCAGTAACGCCGCGGGCAACGATCTCTCCGGAGCCATCATCTATTTCGATATTTCCACGGATATTGCGCAGTTGGATCTCGCCGGATCCGTCCTCGATCACGACGGGCCCGCCGATGTTCTGAATGTCGATTGAGCCTGAACCATCGGTGAGCCGAATGCCGGCAGTTCCGCTGATCACTATTTCGCCGCTGCCGTCTTCGATTTCGAGCGGAAGCTGCGACGGGACATCGATCGTGAGGTCAAGAGCCCGATAGCAGTTGTCGCCCCAACTGTTGTTGCGCTCTTCGATATCGGCCTTGATATAAACGACCTCACCGCGGCGTTCTGCTACGAGCTTGATTTCACGGAGCAGGTTCTGGCTGGATGCTCTCGCCAGGCCGGTGATTTTTACCTCAGTGCTGGACGTACCGCCTTTGATTTTCAGGAAGCCGGCCGAAGCGTCGATTTCGATTCTTTTTGCACCGCTCGCGTTTACAGTAGCATTTCGGGGTGCCGTGTAGGCGTCATCTCTCCACTGCGCGTTAGCGGCAGCGGGTACAATTGCCGCAATGATTACGGCAGACTTCAGAATGGACCGCATTAATCCTCCGGAGGTATCGGGTATTCCGTCGGATAAGACAATCGGTGCGCGCATTGGGTTTGAAGCGGGTTAAGTCTCTGGCCAGCCCCTTGAACGGGCAGTATTCTATATAAAGCCGTACGTCGTGACCCAGGTAAGGTTTCGGCTTGTGCCTCTATTCGGGAACCGGATGAAAAAGACAATCGCTTGCGCCCTGATGCTCGGTATGACGGCATCGGCCATCGGGTCGCAGGCGGCGCCACCCGCGACAATGGGAGCTGTAATACGGAGCGCCGGTCCCGCGGTCGGTGACCTGGCCCCCGATTTCACACTTTCAGGCGCGACTCGGTACGGGATGCTCAAAAATCCGATCAGGCTTTCGGATTACAGGGGCTCCACAGTGGTCCTTGCCTTTTTCTATCAGGCGCGGACAAAGGGCTGAACAGTCCAAATGGAGGCGTACCGTGATCAGTACGCCACGCTCTTCAATAACGGCCGCAACGTCGTGGTAATTGGCATCAGCGTTGATGCTGATACGACTCTCGCAGCCTGGGCTCGCGAAAAGGACTTCCCTATTGTCTTTGCGAGCGATCCCGGAAGCAAGGCCGGCATCATGTACGCGGCGCATGACAGCGCGAGTAAAAGAGACGATCGTTCATTGTATGTGGTGGGGCCGGACGGCAAGATCGCCTATACTGTCAAACCCTTTCGAGTTCTGTCCGGCAAGTCGTATACAGACCTCGGCGCCGTGATTGACAGCCTCGCGCCGGTCAAGGACTCAGTGCAGTAGTTGTTAGAGGGCGCGCTTGATGGCGGCTTCCAGGTTCTGGTCGCCGCCCATGCCGGTGTAAACCACCTTACCCAGCTTGTCGATAACCACGATGTACGATGTGGCGGGCACCTCATAGGCCTCAATCGCATCGCCGGTATTGTCGTACAGCACCTGGTGTTTGAGACCATGCCTGGCCGCGTGCATCCTTACACGCTGCAGCGACTGATTGGCCGACACTGCAACACTCAGAAAGTTCATTCTTTTTCCGTACTTCTTGTGGGCTGCAACAAGCGACGGCTCGAGCTTCATGCAGCTGCTGCACCAGGTGGCCCAAAACTCGACGAGCATTGGGCCTTTGCCGACATAGCTACCGAGGTTGACCGGTTTCCCGTTTAGATCCTGGGTCATGGCCGATGGAGCGCGCTTGCCTATGGCAATGCCCAGATTCTGGGCTGAAGCAATCCGCGCCGAAGCAGGGATGGCAGCAATCATCGCGCAGATAAAAAGAATTCGCTTCATAGAATAAGTTTACCGGTTTGAATCAGGTAATACTCCGCTGCGCCGAAGAGGATCACTGCAAAGCCGCGCTTGATCCAGAGCATCCATTTCCCTGAACGTGGAAGAGCCGTGATTGTGCCGGAGAAGAGCCCAATGACTACAAGAAGAGTAGTCATACCAAGCGAGAACACGAAAAGATAGACGAAGCCAAGGGTCGCGTTTCGGGTAGTCCCGACCCAGGTAAGTACTCCGGCCATTACAGGCGCGGAACATGGCGCGGCAACAAGGCCAGAGGCCGCACCCATCCCGAATGCGGTCGAAGCTTTTCCCTTGGTGCCGGAGGTGGGCGCAAGAAACCGAGCCGGAACGCGGATGTGAATTACGTCGAGCATTGCCAGTCCAGCGAGAAGCAGCAGGTTCGCCATTCCGAAATACAGCCAGGGATTGGTGCTTACGCTTCCAAACATCGAGCCGGTCAAGCCGGCGACGAGTCCGAGTGTCGCATACACGAGCGCGACGCCCAGCACATAGGAAAGTGTAAGGAGGATGGTCCGGCGCCTGCCGCCAGTTGTATTTCCAATATTCTGGCCCCCGACAATTCCGGCGGTGATCGGGATCATTGGGTAAACGCACGGGGTCAGGCTTGTAAGAACTCCTGCCGCGAACATGATTGGAATTGCCAGCGCTGGATTGCCGAGCTTGTCAGCCACCGCGCTGAAATCCATTTCCGCAAACATGTTAAACGGCCGCGAGTCTCCGCTCGGAATAAAGCTGGCGCAGCCGTGTCGTCATTACGCCCGGCTTTCCATCGCCGACTGGCTTTCCGTCAAGCTGCACGATTGCCAGAACTTCAGTTGTGGTGCCGGCCAGAAAAATCTCGTCTGCGTTTCGAAGAACCGCTTCCGGAATGTGTGTTTCGCGCGCGGGGATTCCAGCTTCGTCGCAAATCTCCAAAACCAGCTCCCGTGTGATGCTGGGGAGTATGTAGTTGGACTTTGGTGCAGTGCGAACCTCGCCGTCAACGACAACGAACATGCTCGTGTGGGTACCTTCGAGCGCCATTCCGTCGCGAAGAAAAATCGCTTCGAGTGCGCCGGCGTCGTGGGCGGCCTGGTTGGCCATGCAGTTGGCCAGCAGTGAGACGGTCTTGATGTCGCACCGGCTCCAGCGAGTATCGGAAAGTGTGATAGCAGCAGCTCCCACCTTGTGGTCCCATTTCGCGTTGACTGGTGCAGCATACATGTATACGGTTGGCTCCACTTTGCCGACTGGGAATGCGTGGGTCCTTGGCGCGCATCCACGTGTGATCTGCATGTAGACGAGACCCATCGGCGCCGCTTCAAGATTATTTGCGGCGGCCAGCTCGAGGGCTTTCTCGCCAAGCGCGTCGATGTCCACTCCCTCGATGCTGATTTCGCCGAGACTGTAGCGGAGGCGGTCCATATGCCGCTTCATCTCGAAGGGGCGGCCGTCGTAGGTAGCGATGACTTCGTAGACTCCGTCCCCAAAAATGAATCCGCGGTCGTTAACGCTAAGTTTCGCCTCGCTGGAGGGAAGGAGCAGGCCGTTCAGGTAGACGATGTCTTTCATATAGTATGGAAGTTGGCTAGTTGGCTGATTTGCGGCAATCTTTGTGTCATGAATCCGCAGCAGAAAGAGATTTTACGACTTTACATGGAGATCATGACCTCACCGTT
>JACDDZ010000165.1 GCA_013816695.1 Gemmatimonadaceae bacterium | reverse complement strand
TGCTCAAGTGGGGGATAGATGGCAGCCCACGTCCCCGGATTGTTGACCAGCAGCATACCTGCGATGGTCATCCCGCGAAAAACATCTAGCGATACAAGTCGTTGGCGCATGACCCGAATGTTGGGCAACGCTGGCCGGGAAGCAATAGCAACAAGCCAGAACTAAAGTCTTGACGGGCGGATACCATAGTCTTAGCTATGGCTACTGCCATACGGCTGAGCCGATGACAGGTCCAAAACAACTCAACGCGAGGTTGCTGATGCGTGCTTTATCATTAATACGCTTGTTCTGTGTTCTAGGACTTCTTTGCATTGCGGTGCCAGCTGCAGCGCAGTCAGGGCTGATGGGCCGGGTCACTGAAGCCGGGACCGGAGCGCCTGTTGTAGGCGCACGTGTGCAGGCGAACTCCGGCGGACGAACTGTCGGCGTTGCGACCACCGGCGAGACGGGCGACTACCGAATCTCGAACCTGACGGCCGGCTCCTACGACGTCACGATCACCAGAATCGGCTATACGCTTCAGCGAATTTCGGGAGTTCAGGTCGGTGCCGGGTTCGCCACGAGCAACGTCACAATGAACCTGATTCCGTCCCAACTCGACCAGATCGTGACCACTGCTTCGCGCGCGCCGGAAAAAGTCATTGACGCACCTGCCTCGGTTTTTGTGCTCAACGCACCCGAGATCAATGACCGTCCGTCAGTGAACATTGCAGATCATGTCGTGAGACTTCCCGGAATCGACGTTGCCCGCGGCGGCATTCTCCAGTCCAACATCGTCGCGCGGGGATTCAACAACATCTTCAGCGGCGCGCTCCTCACGCTCACGGATAATCGGTTCTCATTTGTCCCGTCACTCCGGGTCAACATTCCATACCTCACCCCCACGCCTTCTGAAGACGTTGAGCGTGTCGAGGTCGTGCTTGGACCTGGTGCCGCTCTCTATGGTCCGAATACGGCCAGTGGTGTTATGCATGTCATCACCAAGTCGCCTTTCACCTCCCAGGGAACGACATTCACCGTGGACGGCGGTAACCAGAGCCTTTTTCGCGCCGGAGTCCGGCACGCTGGCGCACCTAACGAGAAGTTTGGATACAAGGTCTCGTACGACGTCTTCAGGGCTACAGAGTGGCCCGAGTTCCAGCACGACACTCTCGAGAAGAAGGCGCGCATCACCGACCTTCGCCGTCAGGGTGGAGAGGCCAGGGTCGACTTCCGCCCCACGCCGGCCAGCGAGCTGATTGCAAACGTCGGCATGACGAGAGCAGGAAGCGCGGTAGAGCCAACTGGACTTGGTCCCGCTCAGATCAAGGACTGGAAATACAACACCTACCAGCTCCGTGGCCGCGTCAACCGGCTTTTTGCTCAGGTGTTCCTGAACCAGAGCGATGCCGGCGGCACCTACCTGCTCCGCACCGTGAAGCCGACAACAAATTGCCCGAACGTAGCCGATGCCGCGTGTATCATCGACAAGTCGCAGCAGCTCGTCGCACAGGCACAGCATGGGTGGGATTTTGGAGCGCGCCAGAAATTTCTGTATGGCTTCGATTACATCCATACCGATCCGCGCACATCGGGAACGATCAATGGAAGAAACGAGGCTGACGACGACATAACCGAAGTTGGCGGCTACCTGCACTCGGTAACGACGCTGACCCCACGGCTCGAACTCACGGCGGCGGGACGCGTCGACAAGCACAGCCGTCTCGAGCAGTCAGTCTTTTCCCCACGCATCGCACTTGTCTTCAAGCCGGTAGAAAACCAGAACCTTCGTCTTACCTACAACCGCGCATTCTCCACTCCCAGCACGAATAACCTCTTCCTGGACCTGGTCGCAGGAGCTGCCGGCCCTTACGGCGTGCGTGCGCTCGGCGTTCCGACCACTGGCCTAAGCTTCAAGCGTGACTGCGCCGGCGGCATTTCCAGCCTGTGCATGCGCGTTCCGAAAGCTTTCGGCGGTACACCGGAGAACTTGGTGGCAGCGAATGCCGCCGCGATGTATAAGGTCGCTATCGGCGCAGCCAGCGCCGGCCTGGTCGCAGCGGGTATACCGCAAAGCATCGTGTCGTACATGGCATCGCTGCAGCCAACCTCCGCTCAGGTCAGTACGCAGTTGCGCGTGCTTAACACGGAGAATGCCACCTTCCGTGACGTTGCCGCGACAGACCTTCGGGACGTGCAGCGCATCAAGCCCACGATCCACAACACCCTCGAGGCCGGTTACAAGGGAATTCTTGGCAACAGACTGCAGCTCAGTCTCGACGTGTGGCGGGATCACAGAACGAATTTCGTCGGTCCACTCATCGTCGAAACGCCGAACGTGTTCCTCGATCGCGCGTCGCTCCAGACATACCTTGTCGCAAACCTGACCCCGGTCGTGGGCGCTGCGACCGCCGGTGTCATCGGCGCGAATACAGCTGCTGCTCTTGGCGGAATTTCCGAAAGTAAATCAACCAAGGGCATCCCCCTCGGCGTGGTAAACTTCCAGGAAGCGAACTCGGCTGTCGCCGACATCATCGTCACTTATCGTAACTTCGGTGACCTGACTGTTTATGGCAGTGATCTGGGCGGCGAGCTGCTGCTGGACGGTGGCTTCTCGGTTGATGGAACATATTCCTGGGTCAACAAGGACTTCTTCCCCCGTTCCGAAGTTGGTGGTGTGCAGGACATCGCACTCAATGCCCCAGCCACCAAGGGATCACTGGGACTGAAGTTCCGTGACGAAGCGAAGGGACTGAGCGCGGAATTCCGCGGTCGTCATGTCGCAGAGTTCCCTGTGTTCTCATTCATCAACGGCACCATTGCTTCGTACAACCTCATCGACGCGGGATTTGCTTTCCGCCCGGCGAGCTGGAGGGGCGTAATGGTAGCGCTCAATGCGACTAACCTGCTGGACAAGAAACACCGCGAGTTCGTTGGCGGCGGAAATCTTGGCCGCCTGGTTATCACACGCCTGCAGTACACCTTCTAGACAAGATCAGTAGTTTCAAGGGCGCGCGGAAATACCGCGCGCCCTTTTTTTGTCTACCAAATGAACATCCTGACCGACCCGCTCGCACACCCGGTAATTGGACACAGGGGCATGGCTGCCTTTGTGCCAGAGAACACGCTCGAGGGAATGCAGCGGGCATTCAGTCATGGAGCCGATGCTGTAGAGTTCGATCTTCGGCTCAGTGCGGATGGCGAGGTCGTCGTTTTCCACGATTCGACGGTGGAGAGAACAACGGAAGGATTCGGGGCAGTCGCCACGAAAACCGCCGCCGAGCTTCGCGAGCTGAATGCCGGGGCTCGCTTCGATCCGGAGCGGTCATATCGGATCCCGTTATTTCGTGAAGTAATGGAAAGCTTCCCGGACAAGCATCTCCTGATTGAAATCAAGGATCCGGCCGCTGCAGCACCGGCTCGCAAACTCATGGAACAACACGGGGCCGGATCGCGATGCATGGTAGACTCATATCACGATAGAGCACTAAGAGCATTCGATGGATCAGGAATTCCAGTCGGGGCCGGAAGGGACGGGACGGCAGAGATTCTCAAATCTTTTTTTCTGATGCGTCAAGCCAATGTCGAGTACCAGGGAATGTGCGTCCCGCCGCGGTATGGGAGATTTCCGCTTCCGGTTCGAATACTTTCGCGAATTGCGCGAAACGGCGGGAAGACCATTCATATATGGACGGTCAACAGTGCCTCTGAAGCCCGCGCCCTGTGGAAGGCCGGCGTGAACGGCATAATCAGCGACGACGTGCGGCCAATACTCGCCGAGCGGGAACGACGATGACAACCACGATGTTCATGTACGCGCTCGCCCTTCTGCTGTCAGTGCCGGCAACCATCGCGCTCGCAGGTGAATGGCTCCTGCGCAGGAAAAAGTAGATGTACGTAGGTCATGTCGCCGTGGCACTCGCTGCAAAGGGTACGCGTCCCGCGATTCCGCTCTGGTTCCTTGTTATCACGGCGCAGGCTCCTGACTGGCTTGTCATTGCGACGCGTCTTTCTGGTCATGAATTCGCGCGGGTCGAACGCTTTACGGAAACGTCGATCAGCTTCGTACTTGTTGCGATCCCGCTAGCACTCGCTTACTACGCGGGATCCAGGGACGTGAAGTCGGCTGCGATGGTGTGGCTCGTGGCGGCCTCTCATGCGATGTGCGATTTCTTCACCAGTACCCAAACGCTGCTTCCCGGCGGGATCGCGCAGGGCCTCGGCTGGTACAAGAAGCCGTTACATGACTTTGCCATCGAGGCGACGCTCGTTGTGCTGGCCGCGTTCATCTACCGTCGCTCGCTTTCCGACCGGGCCAGGCGCTCAGCAGCATTCGTCTGGATGTTTTCCTCGCTCGTTCTTTTTCAGGCAGCCGTGGACGTATATCTGGCCTCCTCGCGTCGCAACGGGTGGCTTTCGGAGGAGATAAACAGCGGGAGACTGTTCCACTGAAAATGGGTTTTTTTTGGATCAATT
>JACDDZ010000164.1 GCA_013816695.1 Gemmatimonadaceae bacterium | reverse complement strand
CCTCCGGGTAGCGCAGGATCGCGCCCGTGATCATCGCAGGGGGGTGGAGCGCGAGATGGCTGGACTTCGCTCCGCGATGCCGGATGTCGACGTGGTCACCAAGGCGTTGAATGAAGCGCGGGAAAAATTTGCGGAATCGGACAACAGCGCGAAGACGGCGCGGGAAAGACAGCACCTTATGAAGTCCGATGTGGCCACCATAGAGCCACGCTGGATTGCGGCACAGCAGCAGCGCGAGCAGGCGCGTCAGGTAACTGCGGATATTTCGCTCGCGGAGCAGACTGAAGCCTCGGTGGCGCGCGACGCGGAACGAATTGCAGTGCAGCTGCGCGAAATCGAAGCTGCCAAGGTGGAGATGAAGGCGCTTCAGGACGCCATCGAGCCATTGGATGCGCTCAAGGCAGAACGCGATATCCTGGACACCCTGTATCGCGAAGATGGGCGCAGGAAGGCTCTCGTGGAAACGGAAGCTTCTCTCGCTGAGGAGCTGGATTCCCTTGGCGGGAAGTTGCAGCTGCTCACCAAATCGGCGGCCTCCGAGTCCGAAACGGTTCTCGGGCTCGAGCGGAAACGAAGGGAGCTGGAAGTGGTGCACGGCCAACTTGAGGCGCGACGCACCGAGTGGATCCGTGACAGGCAGCAGGCAGAAACAAAGCTTGACGAGCTGCGCAAGCAATATGTGGACTTCCAAAAAGAAAGGGACCGAATCGTTGCGCTCGGTGAAACCGGCGAGTGTCCGACGTGCAGCCGCCCGCTCGGCGGAAGTATGCACACTGTCGTGGAGCACATCGAGGAACAGCTCGAGGCAGTCAAGGTTGACGGCGCGTATTTCAGCAAGCGGTTCGACCAGCTCTCTGATGCCCCAAAGGACATCGACTCGATGGAGGAAAAACGCCGCGCGGTGAATGAGGAAGTCACGGCGCTCGAGCGGTCAGTTGTGAAAATCCAGGAGAGCGTCCGCGAAGTGAAGCTCGTTGCAAAGGAAGTCGAGACAAAAGAGAAGCGCCGCGCCCAGCTGAAGTTCGATATTGCGCGCATTTCCCTTGGTTACGACGACAAGCGGCACGCTCTCGTTCGCGCGGAGATCGAGCAGTTGCTTCCACTCGAGGCAAAATGCCAGAAGATCAGCGCGCTTCCGGAACGTGAGCCAGAGGTCAGGGCGGAACATGAAAAGGTGTCGACCGATCTTGCAAACGCCCGCGGCAGAATTGCGGAACTTCGCGCAGTTGTCGACCACATAAAGTTTTCGGAAGCGGAATTTGTGGCCATCAAGACAGAGTATGAAACTGTTTCAACTACGGCCCGTGCCGCCGAGCTCGCACTCGCCACCGCTGAGGAGATTGTGCGCGGAGCAAAAACCGCCCTGGCCAGTGCCGAGGGCGCAGCGCAGGAAATGCAGCGCGTGCAAACGAAGCTGGATGCGCTGACCAGCGATCGCAGGATTCACGAAGAGCTTGATCGCGCTTTTACCGATCTCCGGAAGGACTTGAACTACCAGCTGCGTCCTGAGCTTTCCGAGCTTGCGAGCGCATTTCTCACAGAGCTCACGGACGCACGTTACTCCGAGCTCGAGCTCGATGACGAGTACAACATCGTTATTCTGGAAGATGGAGTTACAAAGCCCGTACTGTCCGGCGGTGAGGAGGACCTCGCAAACCTTGTGTTGAGGCTCGCCATATCGCAGATGATCGCCGAACGCGCGGGACAGGCGTTCTCGCTACTCATACTCGACGAAGTCTTTGGCTCACTCGACGAGCTGCGCAGGTTCAATGTCATAGAGCTTCTGCGCGGACTTCAGGATCGTTTCGAGCAGGTGATACTAATTACGCACATCGAATCTGTGCGGGAGCGGGTGGACCAGGTCATCAGCGTCAAGTACGACGAGGAAACGCGCGCGTCGGTCGTTACGCAGTCGGACAATCCACTTCCTGTGAGCGCAGAGGATGTGAGGCAGAGCCTCGAACTCCAGACTGCGGCGAGCGGCTGATGGCATTTGCGCGGAACTGGAAACAGAACTGGGCGGCAGATGGTCCGCACCGCGCGACGGAAAAAGACATAACTCTGCTCAACCGCGTTTTCAGTGAAGCGTTTACCGAACGATATCGGAAGGACGGAATGCTGGGCGTGCGCGTTCCGCACCTGAATCCCACAATATGGAAATTTGCGATAGCCGATGCCGGTGACGGCGCAATGATATGGCGAGACGAGGGTGGGGCGATCGCGGCATTCAACATCGTTCATCGCTCTGGAATCGAAGGCTGGATGGGCCCACTGGTAGTGCATCCCGATCACCAGGGTAGGGGAATCGGAAAGACTATAGTGAATGCCGGAGTCGAATGGCTCAAATCCCGCGGCGCGAAAGTGATCGGGCTTGAGACAATGCCAAGGACAATGGACAACGTCGGGTTTTACTCCGCGCTGGGGATGCTCCCGTGGCACCTGACGGTAACGGTCACTATAGAGGGTGCGCTTTCCGCGTCCGCCCCCGAAAGCGTCGCCCGAATTCCACAGGAACAACGCGAGAGCGCCATCGAAGAATGCCGGGTTCTCACCGAGTCACTTCTTCCCGGGCACGACTTCACCCGTGAGATCGCTCTTACGGACAAGATGCAGATTGGGGATACCGTCCTGCTGCACAGGGGAGGCGAGCTGACAGGGTTCGCACTATGCCACACGGTTCCGCTTGTGGACGGACGGGTGCGTGAAGAGCTACGCGTCCTGAAGCTGGTTGCGCGGAGTGAGGATGATTTTGACCTGCTGGTGGTGCAGCTGGCTTCGTTTTGTCGCCGTTGCGGAACGCGGCGTCTCGCGATCCGGGCGCAGGGAAGTTACCCCGAGATTTATCGGCGGCTCATCATGCGTGGCGGACGCGTTCGGTGGACAGACTTGCGCATGACTGTGCACGGATTTTCGGAGACAGTCGCGCTGAGGGGAGTTGTGCTGTCGAACTGGGAGATTTGAAGACGAGGGTCGAAGAACTACGAACTACGCTCCCTCGCTCCTGTCCGCTGTTGCACTAAGCCTGTCCCTGCGCTAATGCCTTCTAAATAGCGACCTCAAAGCTTCCATCCGGGTAATCCGTTTCAGGTACCCAAGCGATTCCGAGTCGAACCGCACAGGCGAAATCCCCAGCTCGGACTCAATCGCGTTTTCCGGAACAGTATTATCCACCGCGAGTAAATCCAGCAGGCTCGAAGTCACCGGAGGATTGGGCAGCACTCGCTGAAGAATCGCCACAATAGGCCGGAGCAGAACCACCGGGACAGGCACCAGCACTCGCCGCACCTCAATCGCAGCCAGAATCCGTTCTGCCATATCCCGCAGACTCAATGGCTCGGGTCCTCCAATGGCGTACGACTGGCGCACTGCTGACTTCCTTTCCAGTACTGCCGCTACTGCCTTTGCGACATCTCCAACCGCGATAGGCTGAAAGCGGGCCCTCCCTCCGCCCGGAAGCGGGAAGATCAGTGGAGACAATAGAGCCAGTCGCGCGAGAACGTTCACGAATTCATCGGCGGGCCCAAAAATCACGGAGGGCCGAAGCACCGTCCATTCAAGTGCGCTTGAAGTGACAATATCCTGTGCGATTCCCTTGCTGCGCAGGAAAGCAAATGGCGAGCTGCTTGATGCTCCGTTCTGCGACATGTGCACGAAGCGCGTCGCGCCAGCGCGCGTCGCTGCCTCGACGAGGTTGCGTGTGGCGTCCGAATTCGTGGACGTATAGTTCTCACCCCTTCGCTCGATGGCAATTGCAGCGAGATGAATTACAGTGCCGGCGCCTTCGAGCGCCCGGTCAAGGGACGCTGGCTCCCGAATGTCTCCCACCCGGAACTCGACATGTAAATGTGCGAGCCTTGCGGCGGCTTTTGCGGGATCCCTGACCAGTGCGCGGATTTTCCAGCCGCGCTCTGCCAGCTCGGCGCAGGTTGCCTGGCCGACCAGCCCGGCCGCGCCGGTGACAAGCACTGGTTTTTTCAGCAGCTCGCCCTCCGGCGCGGGCTGCTCAGCTACTGCCGTTGCGGTTCCCGGGTTCTCCAGCCGCGACGGATCGAAGATGCTATTTCCTTTCGCGCTCGCCGGCGGAACCGCGCGGGCGGTTTTTTGCGCGCGCAGAGATTCGTTCGATGAGGAGAAACACTCCCAGTGTCAGGAGAAGGTGGACCCATCCTGCTGCTTCGGTGGTAAAGGCAAGTGTCGCCCACAGTACAAGCATTGCGACGGCCGCGATGATTCCAATGTCCATGTTGAGATCGTTGACGGTAGTTTGTACGACTCGTAAATTATACATGTCGGCGGTTCACTGCGTTATGCGCACACCCTCGATAATGGTATTGGGGCGGGGAGTTCATTTTTTGAGCCGATAAGTCTCTCGAGAGGGTCTGATAAATCAGGCGGACGTCATGCCCCAGTGCGGGGAAGGCGAAAGCAGGGGTGAGGACCTCAAAACTTCGACGGGGCTTCAAAAACGCTCTTCGT
>JACDDZ010000163.1 GCA_013816695.1 Gemmatimonadaceae bacterium | reverse complement strand
TTCGACTCTTCGAAAACTCCCGAACAGTGACATTGCGCAAATAATCCTTTGAAACAACCAGCGGTTCCCCTGTCCACCTATTGGACTGCCCATTCAGATAAGAAACTGAAACCATCTTTACCGAATAGGCCGAATCCATATCGGCCTGCAGTACTGCCTCGAGCCGTTCGGCCGATGGTCCCAAAGAACCGCCGAGTCCAACCCTTCCCCGATCATTCAACTCAAAACGCAAACGCGTGCCCGGAACTGGAGCCGTGGAAATCGCGGGATACACATAACATCCCTGTGAAACGCCGAGCAAAAAAGCGAGCACAGCGCCACGCACGAGTTTTCCATTCCCAGCCAGTCTGGAGCGGATCGGATCGACCCGCTCCAGACCGTCATTACACCTCGTCACCTGATGTCTCCGTTAGAAACCGTAAGTTCCGACGGCTGCTCTCGAATTCGAGGTTGTGTAGAAATTGAGATTGAGCCGAGCCGACAATTCCTGCCACGGTACCGGCCACTCGAGAACCGTATTGCGAACGAGATCACCCCATCCTCGGCTGTCGAAGAACCACTGTCCGTAACCGGTAAAAGATGTCTCCATCCTCTTTTCCCACTTCAGCGCCTCGAAGATCGTTCCGCAGGCCGTGCTGGTGAATGTCGGTCCCTGCGGTACCCGAGGCACGCAGGCATTACCGCCCGGAACCTCTGCTGTCAGACTCGTCATTCCCGTTACAGGAGCAAGCCCAGACCGAACTCGCGTCTTGTCGATCAGCGTCGCAGCTGCCGCGACATTGCCGGCCCGAATGTGGCCTTCGGCCGCAAGCATGTCATTTTCCGTAACCGACATTTCCACGATCGGACTTATGGCAGTCAGGCTGGCGCGAACATCCCAAAAGCGCCAGTTGTCATAAAACCAGTTGCCCCACGGTTCGGCTGGGCTGTCATCACCCGCGGGACGGTTCCGGAAGTACAGAATCGCACAGCGCGCGGCAGTAACGGTGGTGGCGCAACCGGCTGGCGGGCCGGCTCGGCTTGCACCCGTAAATGCCTGCTGAGCGGCCCGTGATTCTCCCGACGGAAAGCGCAAATCGGGTGTCCGCATGAGAAATGGTGTACGTGAAGTCAACGGAGTAGCAAGCCATGCGTCGTACGCACGCGCCGTGTCAGCCATGCCGAGTACGAAAGGTGTCATCTGTGCCCATGTTGCTTCCACTGCAAACTGCGCACGCCAACCAGCGGCCCAACCAGCGGCATTGTTGAAATTGATAATAAAATCGCTGGTGATTCCATTGTTCGCGTCTGCAATGACCTTGGTCCAGTCAACCGCCGCGCGCTGCGTTGGAGTACGAGCAACACCGGCGCGGAATCTTGCACGGTGCGACCGAATAACCTGAATCCAGCGCGCGCTGGGGATGGCAGTTCCTGAAACCCATTCGCTGGGAATCGTGGCCATGTTGGAACCGTACAGCTCCGCAGAATCCAGCATCTGGATCGCGGCGTTCATGACCGCCGTCGATGCCGACAGTGGAGGGATTTCATCAGCAGCGAGCCCCGGCGCGAGAACCGCCGCAGAATCGTAGATCATCGCAAGATATCCGAGCGCATATCCCAGGTTGTAATAACCGAATGAAAGCGCGCGTCTGTCGGTCTGTACTGTTCCAGTGCTTCCGCCGGCTTTGATATACCCCTGCATTCCCCCTATCAGGTTTGCAGCGCTACGGCCGTTTCGCGTAAAGAAGTCGAAATCGCGGAAGTTCTCCGACTGGGTGGAATTGCCAAGTGCATTGCTGATCGGCCCGCGAGGAATAGCGGCACGTGAACCCATGCCAAAATTGGCCAGGGCCGAGTGACTCTCGAGGGACATTACCGACATCTGAACGCCAACGTTTCCTGTTGCGCCCTGATTACCGTTCCACTCCTGCTGCATGAGCTTCGAGATAAACGTCTCTACCTCTTTTGGGCTCGTAGGAACGCTCGGCTGGTTCCTGTTCTTGACATCCAACGGTCCTTCCCGGCAAGCGCCAATGCCCAGCATTGCAGCAAATGCGACTGCCGAGCTCAGCTTAATACGATTTGTTCTATGCATCAAAACCTCTCTAGTCCAATGATGGGGTTTGGCTGGGTGAGCCGTCCGAAGACAGCTCACCCAGCCGAAATGACGTATCCAGGTGTTAGAAGGAAGTCGAGACTTGGACTGTGAACGTCCGCATCTTTGGGTACCGATAACCAGCAACGCCTGTAAGCGCTGCAGATCCAAGGGGACCACTGGTATTGCCGGATTCCGGATCGAAGCCACGGAAGTCAGTCCATGTCTTCAGGTTTCTTCCGATGAGGCCGACCTTCCAGTCTCCACTGCCATTAAGGGCCCCAAGTCGATAATTGAGCGCCAGCTCACGCAGTTTCACGTAGCTGCCATCCTCAACGTTGTAGCTGTTGGGCCCGAGTACATCATAGAATCCACCGACTCCGGCGGTGCTGCCTGCCGTTGGCGATGTGGACGGACCCTGGCGCCAGTAGTATCCAACCGGCTTGGCGGATTCAACCGAAACGCCATTCTGATCGGCTTCCTTCACCTGCAGGTCCGCGAGCGACCACGCGCGCTGAATGTTGAACAGCTTCTGACCGCGCGCAGCGTCCAACAGGCCGTACACATTGAAACGCTTCCAGTCCATCGTGTTGGAAAGCCCGACGTGATACTTCGGAAGCCCGCTGCCGAGCGCGTAATTACCGATGTTGCCGGTAGAATCACGCCGGGCGAGTGGCATTCCCCAGTTTGTCCTGTTGCCCCAGGGACCCGAACCGAGCGGCAGCTGCGAGCGCCACAGATTTCGGGTGATGCCTTCTGTTGACTGATTGCCCTGTCCAAACCAGGCGATGTAACCTTGGTCATTTGGACGGTAAGCGGCGTTTAGGTCAGCCGTATTCATCGAGCACTGGGTGTTGAATCCCGTTGGAAGCTGCGAGCAGTCCTTCACGAAATCCACTCCGTACATCGTACCAATGTTTTCACCCTTACGGAACTTGAACACCGTGAAGGTATTGGCCGCAACAATGTCGCCGGTGTAATCGGGCACGTCCAGCCGCGTTATGACCGAGCGTGTACGATCGTAGATCACGCGGGACGACCAATTAAAGCTGCCCCGGTTGATAATTGGCACGTTCAGGGTCGCTTCCCAGGTCTTGTTCGTGAGCTCACCTGCATTCTGCCACTGACTGGCAAAGCCAGACGCAGCGGGCCTGATGACTGGAAGAATCTGATCGTCAATTACTGATTTTGCATAGGAGACATTGGCTCCGATTCGATTGAACAACTCGAGATCGACGCCAAGTTCAACTTCCTTGTTGATTTCAGGCTTGAGATTTCTGTTACCAAGCTGTGCGGGATTGAGCGTTCCGCCAGTGCCGATGGTATAGGTCTCGTACTGGGCGGAGAAACGTGGGCGCTGACCTGTTGTACCCTGCGAAGCGCGCAGCTTGAACAGGCTGAGCGCCTCAGTTGAAGGCCACCACGGCTCGCGCGAGACAATCCACGCCCCGGCCAGTCGGCCGAAGGTCGCCCAGCGGTTTCCAGCACCGAAGAGCGAGCTTCCATCGCGCCGAATCAGGCCGCTAAGGACATACCGGTCCTTCCAGTCGAAATCCAGCCCGGTGAAGAATCCGATGTCCCGGATGTCCTGTCGGGATGATCCCACTGCCTTGTTTTGCGTAGTAGCGGAAGCTGTTTCCAGACCTGCGAGCACAATGTCGGTACCCGAAAGATCCTGACTGGTCAGCGCCTGCTCGCCGTACGTGTACTTCGTTGTGAACGTGGCAATCAGATCACTCATGAAAGTCTTGCTCGCAGCTGCACTGACGCTGCTTGTGAGCTGCTGTTCGTCATAATCGCCCGAACCGAAAAATCCTGAAGCTGCCGCCGGGTTATTGGTCGTCGTGCGCCAGCCGCGATCGCGCATCTGGAGATATGTCCCGGTTGCGCGGTCATAGCCGAAGTTGGCATCCAGGTTCAGCCAGCTCATCGGGGTGTAACGCGTGCTCGCACCACCGACAAAACGCGTGTTGCGGTCGGCCCGCCGATTGTAAAGCGTAGCATAAACCGGATTGCCGTTCTGCGATCCCTGAATAAGGGGATTATGTCTGATAATTATCCGGCCAAGCGCGTCAAGCTGCGTCATATTGGCCATCGCCGGAGCGCGCGTAATCGTAAAGAAGGGACCGCCTGACCCGGAGTCTTCCTGGTCCAGCTGTGCACCATGATCGGTGGACTGGCTATAGAACGTGTTGATGTTAGCGCTTATGCGGTCACCAAAGCCCTGATCGATGTTGACACGGGCCGAGTTGCGAACGAAACCGCCCAGGAACTTGATCGCGCCCTGCTGCACAAGGTTACCGAAACTCGCGTAAACCCCTGTGTTGTTGACTCGTCCCCTCATGTCAATGTTCGTATTCGCGAATGCCGCGGGCGAGATCAACTGACCGAGGGGGTCACGCATCTCTGGCCAGGGAGTCGTCAGGAACTGTCCGGTCAACTGGTCGTAGTTTGGCGCGGCAGCAAGGCTGGTTTCGCCAGCGAACTGCTGCGGCGTCGCACCGAAATCCTCACCATTG
>JACDDZ010000162.1 GCA_013816695.1 Gemmatimonadaceae bacterium | reverse complement strand
CAACAACAACAACAACAACAACAACAACATACAGCTACTAGCTATTGGCTGACGCTACTAGCTGTTAGCTAGCTAATAGCTAATAGCGTCAGCCAATAGCTAGTAGCTGTATGTTGCAGTATCTAGAGCTTGGGGAGCGTAACCCCAGCCTGACCCTGATATTTCCCCTTCTTGTCCTTATACGAAACCTCAGGCCCTTCCTCTCCCTTGAAGAACATCACCTGGGCAATGCCCTCGTTGGCGTAAATTCGGGCCGGCAGGGGAGTCGTATTCGAGATTTCCAGCGTGACAAATCCCTCCCATTCAGGTTCGAAGGGAGTCACGTTTGTTATGATCCCGCACCGGGCGTAGGTCGACTTCCCGACGCAAAGCGTGACAACATCGCGGGGAATTCGGAAGTACTCCACCGAACAGGCCAGGGCAAAGGAATTCGCCGGAACGATGCAAACATCGCCCTCGAATTCAACGAAGGATTTCGGGTCGAAATTCTTGGGATCCACGATCGAGTTCATCACATTGGTAAAGATCTTGAACTGTGGGCCCACACGCATATCGTAGCCGTAGGAGCTCACTCCATAGGAGATGACGCCGGAGCGAACCTGGCTGCTTTCGAATGGCTCTATCATGCCATGTTCCCTGGCCATCCGGGTGATCCAGCGGTCGGATTGAATTGACATTTTTGTGGGTAGAGTGAAGCGGTGGGGGTGGCGTGGTTTTCGCGCGGGAATGTACGCTTTAAAAGTATTTTTTTCCACCAATTCCGAGTCATTGAATTAGCTAAATGTGCCGGATAGATTCCCCCTCGCAGGGCTAGTGAAAAATTTCACGAACTCAATCTGAATGGCTCGCGCCTACTTTCCGGTTCTTTTTCTACTCGGTTTCGTTGTAATGAACGCCTTGCTCATCGTCGGCATATCAGCGCTGACGATGAGATGGCGTCCGACGTCCGTGAAGCAGACTCCCTACGAGTCCGGCATTCCACCGCTCGGCGACGCTCGCGAAAGGTTCTCCATCAAGTTTTACCTCATCGCGATCCTCTTCATCATCTTCGACATCGAAACGGTTTTCATGTTTCCATGGGCCGTCTACTATAGACAGCTCTCCTGCACCGTGCCGCTGGTCAACAACATCTGCCCGTCGGGAAGCATTTCCTTCTTCGGTTTGGGTGAGATGCTTGTCTTCATGCTCATTCTGCTGGTTGGATTCATTTACGTCTGGAAAAAAGGAGCGCTCCAATGGGATTGAGCGCACAGCCGGATAAAAACATCGTATCGTACCAGCCGCAGTCGCAGGAAGGCTGGGTCGCGACTCGCCTCGACTTTCTCGTCAACTGGGGAAGGGCGAACTCGCTCTGGCCCATGCCTTTCGGAACAGCCTGCTGCGCCATCGAATTCATGGCGACCGCCGCAAGCCGCTTTGACCTGGCCCGCTTTGGCATGGAACGAATGAGTTTTTCTCCCCGCCAGGCTGACGTACTCATCTGTGCCGGCCGGGTTCCGTTCAAGCTCGCCCCGATCATCCGCCGCATATGGATGCAGATGCCGCAGCCCAAGTGGTGCATTTCGATGGGCGCATGCGCATCCACCGGCAACATGTTCGATAACTACGCAGTCGTGCAGGGAATCGACACAATCATCCCTGTAGACGTCTATGTTCCGGGTTGCCCGCCGCGACCGGAAGGTCTGATGTACGGCATTCGCCTGCTCCAGGAAAAGGTCATGAACGAGCGGATGAAGGACACACTCATCCGCCAGGAGATGGAGCCGGATCCGTCCAGCCAGCTGTACATACCGCCTTCTGTCATCAATGAGCTTTCCGAGCCGTTCGGAAACTCGGTCAATCAGACACGTTCGACGCTGTGAGCGACAAGATGTCGATTGTGTACCCGGGAACCGCCGGCGGCGACTCACAGACGCCGACCACTCCCTACGGCATTCCGCACAGGGACGCGCCGACCAATCCTACTGCAAGTGCGCTCAGGGAAAAGTTTGGCGCCGCAGTTATTTCCTCAGAAGTGATCTGGGGAACAACGACCGTATACGTAGATCCGGCCCGCGTCCTCGAAATCGCGCGCTGGCTGCATGACGATCCTTCGCAGCAGTATGACTTCCTCGTCGACGTAACTGCGGTCGAGTACCGCGACATCGAGGTTCCAATGGAAGTCGTCTGGCATCTCCGCTCTCTTCCATTCCGCCGTTTCATACGAATCAAGGCCAGGCTTGACAAGAAGAAGCCGCTCGAGATTCCAAGCGTATGGGATGTGTGGAAGTCTGCCGACTGGCTCGAGCGAGAGTGCTACGACATGTTCGGCATCCGTTTCCTCGGACATCCGGACCTTCGCCGCATTCTCATGTGGGAGCAGTACAAGGAAGGCTATCCGTTGCGTAAGGACTTCCCGATTCGCGGAAGATTTTCCCGTGCAGAGCAGCTGCGCCAGGCGCTGGCGCAGAATCCGGAAGCGAAGTACTCGATGGAAGAGCTCTCTGTGGCAGATGCATTCGAGGATATTCCCGATGACATGCGCATGCGCCTTCGCCGCGGCGAAAGGACGGGCGAGTAATGTCACGACGCACTGTTGAAGTAGAGCTCTCGACCAGCGGACTGGATGCGCAGGGACGTCCGCAGCGGATTCCACTGTCCGCAACGGAAAACGGCAACACGATTGCGATCGCTGCACCTGAAGCAATCGAGCCGGATCTCGCCGGCGATCACATGCTTATCAACATCGGACCGCAGCACCCGGCCACACACGGGGTGCTTCGGCTGGTGCTCGAGCTGGACGGTGAGACTGTAGTGCGCTGCATCCCGCACCTTGGTTACCTGCACTGCGGGTTCGAGAAGACAGGCGAATACCGTAACTATTCCCAGATCATTCCGTACACTGACCGCGAAGACTACCTCAACGCGCTCGGCAACAACGTCGCTTACTGCCTGAACGCCGAGCAGTTGTGGGGAATCGAGATCACGGAGCGGTGCAAGGTTCTTCGCGTCATCGCCTCCGAGCTTTCACGGATTGCATCGCACCTTGTATGGCTCGGTACCACCTGCATCGATATCGGCGCGTTCACTCCTTTCCTCTGGGCGTTCCAGGAACGCGAGAACATTTACAACCTGATCGAGAGTTGGGTTGGTGCGCGTCTTACGCCTTCGGCCACGCGCATAGGTGGACTCGCGGCGGATATCCCCAATGGATGGATGGACGCACTCCGCCACTACATTCGCACTTTCCCCAATACAATCGACGAGATCGATCGCATGCTCACACGCAATGCGATTTGGGTGGGACGTACGATTGGACTCGGCGTGATGACATCCGAGGAAGCGGTGAACTGGGGACTGTCGGGCCCGATGCTGCGGGCGTCCGGTGTCGCATACGATGTTCGCAAGGATTTCCCCTATCTCGATTACGAGACATACGACTTCGACGTTCCCGTCGGAACCAATGGCGACGTTTATGATCGCTTCCTGGTTCGCATGGAGGAGCTGCGTCAGTCGGTTCGCATCCTCAAGCAGGCTGCCGACAGGTTGCCCGATGGTCCGATCAACGTTGATGACCCGCGCGTGATTCTTCCGCCCAAGTCGAAAGCCACGAGCGAGATGGAGTCCATGATCCATCACTTCAAGCAGGTAATGGAAGGCCCGCGCCCGCCTGTTGGTGAAGCGTATGTTGCAGTTGAAAGTCCGAAGGGTGAGAAGGGCTACTATATGGTATCTGACGGAACCTCCAAGCCGGTTCGCTGGAGAATCCGGCCGCCTTCCTTTGTGAACCTGTCTGCGATTCCGAAAATGGTGGAAGGACATCTTCTGTCCGACGTCATTGCCATCAACGCAAGCATCGACATCGTCATGGGAGAGATTGACAGATGAGCGCCGATCAGAAGGGCGCTATGGGTGGGTATGCATCGCCCGATCTCTCGTCACACGACTCGCACGCACATGAGCCGCACATACAGGTATTCACGGGTGCGGCGCGCGCCGAGCTCGACACACTGTTTACGCGCTATCCAACCAGGATGGCCGCCCTCCTTCCAGCACTCTGGATCGTGCAGCGCGAGCGCGGTTGGGTAAGTGAGGACTCGATGGCGGAAGTCTCGGACCTGCTCGAGCTGACGCCGGCATACGTGAAGGGAGTTGTCACCTTCTACACGATGTATCACCAGCATCCGGTAGGAAAATATTTTATACAGGTTTGCACGACGTCGCCCTGCGGCCTTTGCGGCGCCGAGGACACGGTGAAGGCGCTGCTACAACACACGGGCACCGGAGAGCTAGGTATCACTTCGCCCGATGGTCGCTTCACTGTCATCGAGGTGGAGTGTCTGGGCGCGTGCGGCTTCGCTACTCCGATCATGATCAACGAAGAGTTTATTGAGTCCGTGAATCCCCAGAACGTCCCACAGATTCTCGCGGGGCTCAAGTAATGGGATTTCCGCATCCAATCCACGATCGCGAGACAGCGGTACTCTCCAGGTACTTCGGTGACGCGGAAGCTCGCACTCTCGATGGCTGGAAAAAGCGTGGCGGCTACAAGGCGATGGAGAAAGCGCTAGGCATGTCGCCGGCAGATATCGTCAACGTCGTAAAGGAGTCGGGCCT
>JACDDZ010000161.1 GCA_013816695.1 Gemmatimonadaceae bacterium | reverse complement strand
TGCTCACTGCACCTGCTTCGACGCCGAGTGCCCCGCTCACTGCAGCCCGCATGGCATCGCGGTACGGGGCGATTCTCGGAAACTCGGAGATCACTGTCACGTCAACATTCGAAACGTGCCATCCTGCGGCAGCCACACGATTTGCTGCCAGCTTGAGCATCTCGATTGAATCGCGGCCCCTGTTTGCGGGGTCGCTGTCCGGAAACATCTCACCTATGTCGCCGGCGGCAATTGCACCAAGTATTGCGTCGGTGACTGCGTGGGCTATTGCGTCTCCATCCGAGTGTCCTGACAGCCCGACCTCGGAAGGGATCGAAACCCCGCCGAGGACCAGCGGTACACCGGGAGCGAAACGGTGGGAGTCATAGCCGACTCCCGTGCGGGGGCCGTCAGGCAGCATGTGCCGCAGGACGGATTATCGAATAATCCTGCCGGCGACGGGCGACCTTGAATCCGGCGTCGATGATGTGACGTTCCATCTCGCCGGTTGTGGTGCTGTGCGCTGTATTGGCAGCCGACACGACATTCTCCTCGATCATCAGCGAGCCGAAATCGTTGCATCCAAAGCGAAGGGCGATCTGGCCGATCTTCATGCCCATTGTGACCCAGCTCGCCTGAAGATTTGGCACGTTGTCCAGCACTATCCGCGAGATGGCGACAGTTCGGAGGTATTCCGCCGCTCCCGTCTTGGGCATGTGCGACAGCTCTGGCGTGTTTTCCGGTTGAAGCGGCCACGTGATGAAGGCTGTGAAGCCATTGGTACGAGACTGAACTTCCCTCACCCGTTCCAGATGCTCGATTCTTTCCGCGAGCGTTTCACCGATGCCGTACATCATTGTCACTGATGTCTTCATCCCTTCCTGGTGCGCGAGCTCCATGATCTCGAGCCACCGGTCCGCACCGGCTTTCTTGGGCGCGACTATGTCGCGGACGCGCTGCACCAGAATTTCACCACCGCCTCCGGGTATGGAGTCGAGCCCCGCCTTCTTCAACTCACGGATGACTTCGACCGCATCCATGCGGAACAGCTTCGCAAAAAAATCGACTTCACTGGGGCTGAACCCGTGGATGTGGATGGGATGATTGCGCTTGATGTACTGCAGCAGATCCAGATACCACTGGAACGGTATGTACGGATTGTGTCCACCCTGAATCAGGATCTGGACGCCGCCGAGCTCCTTGGCTTCATCGATTTTCGCCCCGATCTGTTCGAACGAAAGCGTGTAGCCTTCGTTGTGCTTGGGGCGGCGATAGAATGCGCAGAATCCGCAGTCAGCCACACACACGTTGGTGTAGTTGATGTTGCGATCGATGATATATGTGACGACCCCCTCGGGATGCAGTCGCTGACGTACGCTGTCAGCCTCTGCTCCAAGCTCGAGGAGCGGTGCGTTTGTATAGAAGTCGAGCAGGTCTTTTGCGATCATGCGGCCGGTAGAAATGCGAGGCGTCCGTCCGGAACCTGTCCCCTCATCACAAGCCGCCGGAAAAACTCCGTGAGGCCCGCGAGGTGTGGATAGGACAGTCCGTAATCCAGGTTATCAAGATAACGCTTGCACACGCCCAGGCTCACTCCAGTGGCGTCGGCAGCCTGCTGCGCGAGCTCGGGGATGTGCTCGAGACCCCAGTTGCGCGACGCCATGAGTGAGGCGTGTACCCCAAGAGCAGCATCGACTTCTATATTGCGCTGAGCAACCCATACGGCGAACACGAAAGGAAGGTCAGTCCACTTCTTCCACTCTTCACCCAGGTCATATGCGAAGGGGTAGCCGCGATCGCTCTTGCTCCCGAGCAGGAGAGCCGCATCACCGATGACCAGTCGCGCAGCGTGCTCCTCCTCACCGAAGCGGGCGATGTCGGTAATCTCGGCGTCGGCTGGAACAAATTCCGGCCTGACTTTCCAGCGCTCCGCAAAGAGCAGTTCCAGGAGCGCGACACTGGTCATCGAGCTCTTGCTGACGAGCACCTTGCGGCCGGCGAGATCCTTTACCGCGACTTTTGAAAAGAGCATCACGCTGTTCACCGGTCCATCGCACGAAATCGCGAGATCGGGCAGAAGCAGGTAACGGTTCGAATCGCGTGCGTACTCCACGGCCGATACAACGCTTATGTCAAGCGAGCCACCAGACATCAGCCGGTTCAGCTTTGTTGGCACACCGTCAACAAGAAGCGCGTTAAAGGGAATTCTACCGCGATTGATTCCGCCGTAAACGGGATAGCAGTTCACATATGGAATGCGGCCAACGCGCATCAGGCTGCCACCGCCTCTTTCGCGTCGAAGGTGCGAAGTGTGTTGTAAAACGAATCGCGCTCTGCGGGGATCCTGCCTGCGCCTCTTATCAACTTGAGAATCTCGTCGAGCGACATACCCTGAGCCGTGTGCGCGCCGGCCTCATGGTAGATCTTTTCGCGGACAACGGTTCCTTCCAGATCGTTCACGCCAAAAGCCAGTGCCGTCTGCGACAGAAATGGCGTAACCATGATCCAGTGGGTCTTGATGTGCTGGAAATTGTCGAGATAGAGTCTCGCAACCGCAAGGTTTCGCAGGTCGTCAAACCCCGTGGTCGCGGTACCTTCGCGTTCCAGTTGTACGCCCAGCTCGTTGTGATCCGGGTGATAGGCGAGCGGGATGTAAGCAAGGAATCCGCCCGTCTCGTCCTGCAGGTCGCGCAGTAGAGTAAGGTGCTCTACACGGTCTTCCAGCGTTTCGACATGCCCATACAACATTGTGCAGTTGCTGCGAATTCCCAGCTTGTGTGCGGTGCGGTGCACATTGATCCAGTCGCTGCCCGCAAGCTTCTTCTCAGCGATATTCATGCGGACACCGCGGCCAAAAACTTCGGCTCCGCCTCCCGGTAGTGTGTCGAGTCCAGCTTCCCGAAGAGCGATCAGGACATCTTCAACGGACATTTTCTCGATGCGTGAAATGTGCGCAATCTCGACTGCTGTAAGCGCCTTGATATGCACATGCGGGTACCGCTCCTTCAACCCGCGAAAAATGTCGCAGTAATACTGGAGGCCGGCTTTCATGTCGAGGCCGCCGACTATGTGAAACTCACGCGTCAAGCCGTTCGCCGCGGATGACGCTTCGTCGAACACCTGGTCGAGCGTGTAATGGTATGCACCCTCTTCCTTCGGCAGCCGCGCGAAGGAGCAGAAAACGCACGTAGTCCGCAGGTAGCAGACATTTGTGGGGTTGATGTGCTGGTTGGCCGCGAAGGTGACTACATCGCCATTCCTGGCGTGATTCACGGCTGCTGCCAGATGACCAACGCCGAGAATGTCCGGCGACTTGAAGAGAGCAAGGCAATCATCGGCACTCAAGCGGATTGATTGCGCGACCTTTGCCGCAATGCCATGCAGCGCCGGGTCTGTGATCCTGGACTGGTCGACGACGACCGTCATATGACCGTTAGCTGGCGAACTTTCGAACAGCGAGCGTCGTGTTATGCCCGCCGAATCCGAAACTGTTGCTGAGTACTGCGTTCACTTCTCTCTTGACCGACTTGTTCGGCGTGTAATTCAGGTCGCAGTCAGGGTCCGGGTTCTGGTAGTTGATCGTCGGCGGGATGATGCCGTCCTGCACGACAAGCGAACTCACCAGGCACTCGATGGCGCCCGCCGCACCCAGCATGTGACCCGTGGCCGACTTCGTGGAGCTGACATTCAACTGGTTTGCCGCATCCCCGAACACTGCCCGGATTGCGCGCGACTCGTTCAGGTCATTCGCCGGCGTTGAAGTGCCGTGTGCGTTTATGTACTGAATATCCGCGGGAGCGAGCCCTGCGTCTTTCATGGCCCGCTTCATTGCGCGCTGCGCACCCTCTCCATCAGGAGCGGGTGCCGTGAGGTGGTAGGCATCGCCAGTGGCGCCGTATCCCACGATCTCGGCATAGATATGAGCACCGCGGTCGAGAGCATGCTGCAGTTCCTCGAGAATCACGACAGCTGCTCCCTCGCCCATGACGAACCCGTCGCGCGTCGCGTCGAAAGGACGGGATGCAGTCTCGGGTGAATCATTCCGCTCGGAGAGCGCCTTCATGTTTGCGAAGCCGCCGATTGCCATTGGAGTCACGGTGGCTTCTGCACCTCCAGTGATCATTACATCGGCGTCGCCGTACTGGATTGTCCGGTATGCATCACCGATTGCGTGCGCGCTCGTTGCACACGCTGATACGGTGGCGTAGTTCGGGCCCTTGGCGTTGAACTGCATGGAAACGATGCCCGCCGCTATATCCGCGATGAACATCGGGATGAAGAAGGGTGAGATCTTGCTCGGTCCCCTTTCCCTGTAAACGTCGTGCTGCTCTTCGAAACTCTTGAGACCGCCGATTCCGCTGCCCAGAATAACACCGATCCTGTCCGGGTCGGCGACCGGGGTGTCTATCAATTTTGCGTCACGCATTGCCTGATATGCAGCCGCGACTGCATACTGCGTGTAATGGTCGGCGCGCTTGGCTTCCTTCCTGTCCATGTAGGCCAGTGGATCGAACCCCTTTACTTCCGCTGCAAAACGGACTGGAAAGTTCGTCGCGTCGAACTTGGTGATTGGACCAGTACCAGAACGGCCCTGCTTCAGCGCGTCCCATGTCGTCGCCACATC
>JACDDZ010000160.1 GCA_013816695.1 Gemmatimonadaceae bacterium | reverse complement strand
TGAAATGGCCGTTTGCGGCATGCCTGCTCTTTCCGCCGCTCATGGTTTACCTGGGTCTGCATGTCGTAAAGCGTGAAGTGATTTTCGTAGATCTTGCACTCGCGCAGGTGGCCACTCTTGGCACCTGTGTCGCGCTGCTCATGGGATATCATTTCGACGACCGACCGACTTTCTGGATTTCACTAGCGGTGACTTTTGTTGGCGCAGCGTTCTTCAGCTGGTCGCGCAGCAGCAAGAAAGGACCAGTGCCGCAGGAAGCAATCATTGGAATCACCTTCGTCGTTGCCGCAGCCGGAGTGATTCTGCTGCTCAGCAGGGTCGCCGGTGGAAAGGAAGAGCTCGAGCATCTTCTGACAGGTGACATTCTGAATGTCACAAGAGCCGAGATTGCACAGCGTGCGGCTTTGTTCGCGGCGCTCGGCATTTTCTACGCTGCATTTCACAAGCGCTTTGTTTTCATCTCATCGGATCCGGAAGGCGCGTTCGCCAGTGGAATGAAAGTTCGTCTCTGGGATTTTCTTTTCTACGCGTCCTTTGCGCTCGTGGTGGTGAGCTTCGTGAGAATCGCGGGAGTACTCCTTACTTTCGCATATCTCATCGTTCCGGCAGTCTGTGGAACAATGTTGGCCGCGCAGTGGGGTAAGCGCCTTACTATCGGCTGGGGGGTGGCGGTGTTATCCAGCTTGCTTGGCCTCTGGGCCTCTTATCGTATGGATTTGCCGACGGGAGCGGCCATCGTTTGTGCCTCCGGCCTACTGCTGGCAATCGTAAGTGTCGTAGCGACACTGCGACGCGCGTAGGAATTTGGGGCCCTCCGGTTGGCAGGGGGGCTCCAAGTGGGCATCTTTCACGTCTAAATGAAACGCGAAGACGCTCTCGATTATCACTCGTCCGGCCGGCCAGGCAAGATCGCAGTTGTTCCGACGAAACCGCTCAATAACCAGCGTGACCTGGCGCTCGCCTACTCACCGGGCGTCGCCGAGCCATGCCTGGAGATTGAGAAGTGCCCTGAGGATGCTTACAAGTACACTGCGAAGGGAAATCTCGTTGCGGTAGTCACCAACGGCACCGCCGTTCTGGGGCTCGGAAACATCGGCGCCCTCGCCGGCAAGCCGGTGATGGAAGGAAAGGGCAATCTCTTCAAGCAGTTCGCGGATCTCGATGTGTTCGACCTCGAGGTCGGCTCCGAGGATCCTGAAGACGTTATCCGGTTCTGCCAGCTCCTCGAGCCAACAGTCGGCGGAATCAACCTCGAGGATATTCGCGCGCCCGACTGTTTTTACATCGAAGAAAAATTGCGCGCGACAATGAAGATCCCGGTTTTCCATGATGACCAGCATGGAACAGCCATCATCTCGGGTGCAGCCTTGCTCAATGCCCTCGAAGTTGCCGAGAAGGATATTGCGGAAGTACGCGTTGTATTCTCCGGCGCCGGCGCTGCAGCGATTTCGACGGCGGAACATTACGTACGGCTCGGAGTCCAGCGCGAGAACATACTGCTGATCGATCGCGCGGGAGTGATATACAAGGGCCGACCAGGGACGATGGATCCCTACAAGGCTCGCTTTGCAAACGAGACAGAAGCGCGCACGATAGCTGATGCGCTCGTCGGCGCTGACGTGTTCGTGGGACTTTCCGTCGCTGGCGCAGTCTCGGGTGAAATGATCGCACAGATGGCGAAGCGCCCGGTCGTATTCGCGCTCGCCAATCCGGATCCTGAGATTCTGCCGGATGCAATCCGGGCCGTCCGTGACGACGCAATCATTGCTACGGGCCGGAGCGACTATCCCAATCAGGTAAATAACGTGCTGGGCTTTCCCTTCATTTTCCGGGGGGCAATCGACGCACGCGCAACCGAAGTGAACGAAGCGATGAAGATGGCCGCTACCCGTGCCCTGGCAGCACTTGCAAAGGAAGATGTGCCCGAGAGCGTGTCACGGCTGTATGGACTGCGCTCCGTCAAGTTCGGCGCTGATTACCTGATTCCCTTCCCGTTCGACCCACGAGTCCTGCTCTGGGTCGCGCCGGCCGTTGCGTGGGCAGCTGTTGCAAGCGGTGCAACCGACAAGTTCATCGACCTGGAAGAGTATCGCGAGCAGCTCGAAGCCCGTCTTGGCA
Source organism: Gemmatimonadaceae bacterium (assembly GCA_013816695.1). The sequence goes on along the minus strand of JACDDZ010000160.1, from coordinate 2,491 downwards.
GGGCCAAGGGGATCATGCGCGGCATCATCAATCGCGCTCTGCGAAATCCCAAGAGGGTCGTCTTTCCCGAGGGCACGGACACTCGTATCATCCGCGCGGCGCGACAGGTCGCTGATGAGGGAATTGCCTATCCGATCCTGCTCGGTCAGCGCGAAGCCATTGAGCGCGTCGCCGGCGAGAACGCCATTTCGCTCGAAGAGATTTCGATTGAGGAACCATCGACTTCACCGCGGCGCGAGGCATACATCGACTATCTATGGAAGCGTCGCCAGCGGAAGGGACTGAGCCGCGGCGAGGCCGACCAGCTGCTCTTCGCCTCGAACTACTTCGGCAGCGTCATGGTGGCGCAGGGAGACGCGGACGCGCTGGTCTCCGGCGTCAACATGCAGTATCCGGAAACCATCCGCCCCGCGCTTCAGGTGATCGGCGCACACCCCAAGGCTGAAGTTGTGAGCGGGCTCTACATGCTCGTTTTCGACAAGCATGTTATCTTTTGCGGAGACACGACTGTCAACATCGATCCAACCGCGGAGCAGCTTGCAAGAATCGCTTACTCCACCGGAAGGATCGTTCGCACGTTTGGGCTCACGCCCCGCATCGCGATGCTGTCGTTCTCGAACTTCGGGTCCGTGAACCATGCGGAAGCAAAGAAAGTTGCGCGCGCGGTTGAGTTGCTCCGCGCGCGCGACCCGGATTTAATGGTTGATGGGGAGATGCAGGCCGACACGGCGCTGAACGAGGAAATAATGCGCTCGGCCTATCCGTTCAGCACGCTCACCGAGCGCGCCAACGTCTTGATCTTTCCAAACCTGAGTGCGGGAAATATCGCGTATAAGCTCCTGCACCACCTGGGGGGTGCAACCGCGATAGGACCCATTCTTGTAGGTATGAACAGACCAGTACACGTCCTCGAGTTTGGAGCTGACGTGCAGGATATCGTGAACATGGCGGCAGTTGCGGTCATGGACGCGCAGGAACGCTCCGGCGGATCTGCGCGTGCACCGCATCACATGCCGATTGCATAGGGGAAGGCTCTAGAATGTCGAATACAGCGCACACACACGGACTTCGCTCACTCGGTATCAACCCGAGCGGCGAGGTTCACTACAACTTCGGAAGCCCGCAGCTCATCCAGACCGCCATTCGCCGCGGTGAGGGCGAGCTGGCCGATATGGGGCCATTCGTCGCCGTTACCCGACCGCATACGGGCCGCTCGCCGAACGACAAGTTCGTCGTTCGCGAAGGGACGACTGAAAAGGACGTTGACTGGGGCAAGATCAACCAGCCGATTGGTGAAGAGCAGTACAAGCTTCTGCTCGCGGATGTGCGCGACTATCTCGGCAGACAGAATGAGCTTTTCGTTGAAGACCTGTATTGTGGCGCTGACCCGGCGTACAGGCTTTCGGTGCGCTACGTGTCGCCCAACGCTTGGCACATGGCGTTCGTACGGAACATGTTCATTAGGCCCGAGCAGAGCGAACTCGCCGGGTTTGCCCAGAACTTTACCGTGCTGCATGCGCCTGAGTTCGAGGCAGAACCCGGCAAGCATGGAACCCGGACTTCGACCTTCATAATTCTCAACCTCGCAGAGCGCACGATCCTCATCGGAGGAACGCGGTACGCGGGAGAGCTGAAGAAGTCGATGTTCACTGTGATGAATTACCTGCTGCCAAAGCAGGGAGTTCTTTCAATGCACTGCTCTGCGAATACGGGCAACGATGGCGATACCGCGCTCTTTTTCGGTCTCTCCGGAACGGGAAAGACTACGCTATCAGCCGATCCCGCGCGCAGTCTTATTGGCGATGACGAGCATGGGTGGTCAAACGACGGTGTCTTTAATTTCGAAGGCGGATGCTACGCGAAGGTAATCAACCTTTCGCCTGAGAACGAGCCGGACATCTACCAGACAACGCAGATGTTCGGAACCATACTCGAGAACGTAGTGCTGGACGACGTCACGCGTCGCGTGAAATTCGAGGATCAATCGATTACCGAGAACACCCGCGCCTCATACCCGCTCAACTACATAAAGAATCACGTTCCGGACGGCCGCGGTGGCCATCCAAAGAACGTCGTTTTCCTCACAGCTGATGCGTTCGGTGTTCTGCCGCCAATCGCGAAGCTGAGTCCTGAGCAGGCTATGTACTATTTCCTGTCCGGGTACACAGCCAAGGTCGCAGGAACGGAGCGCGGTGTCACCGAGCCCCAGGCAACGTTCAGCGCATGCTTCGGTGCCGTGTTTCTTGTGTGGCACCCGACCAAGTACGCCCACATGCTGGGAGAGCTATTGCGCGAGCATGGCTCGAATGTCTGGCTCGTCAACACCGGATGGAGCGGCGGGGCATACGGAGTCGGCAAGCGAATGAAGCTTTCGCACACACGCGCGATGGTGACGGCAGCACTGTCAGGCAAACTGGACAACGCGCCAACAACCGTAGACCCTGTGTTTGGTCTTTCGATCCCGAACGAGGTACCAGACGTTCCGACTGAA
>JACDDZ010000159.1 GCA_013816695.1 Gemmatimonadaceae bacterium | reverse complement strand
TACACTCCGTGGGCATCACGCGCAACGGTAATTCGAAACGTTACGCTGCTGACTGCTGCCGGACCCTCCATTCGAAACGGATCGATTCTGCTTCGCGATGGGAAAATTGCCGAGCTGGGAGCAACAGTTAACGCTCCCACCGACGCGATCGTAATCGACGGCTCCGGCAAGTATGTAACGCCGGGCATCGTCGACACTCACTCCCATATTGGAGCTGGTGGAGCGCCCGGTGGCCAGGGCACGCAAACCAACGACGTGAATGAAGCGACAAATCCCGTCACTGCGCACGTGTGGATCGAGCATTCAGTCTGGCCGCAGGACGCACAGTTTCCCCGTACGCTGCAGGGCGGCGTTACGACCATTCAAGTCCTGCCGGGATCGGCGAACCTGATTGGCGGACGTAGCGCGATACTCAAGGTCGTTCCCTCCCGCACGGTCCAGGGAATGAAATTTCCCGGCGCGAAGTACGGACTGAAGATGGCATGCGGTGAAAATCCGAAGCGCGTTTATGCGAGCCGTGGTCCGTCAACGCGCATGGGAAATGTCGCCGGGTACCGCGCGGCATGGATTCAGGCCGAAGCATATCGCCGCCGCTGGGACAAATGGCTCAACGATAAAAAAGGCGATCCGCCGGGACGCGACCTTGGAATGGAGACACTCGCAGAAGTGCTCCGCGGAAACATCCTCGTTCACAACCACTGCTATCGTGCCGACGAAATGGCGCAGATGATCGACATAGCTCATGAATTCGGTTACAAGATTCGCAGTTTCCATCATGGAGTAGAGGCGTACAAGATTGCCGATGTGCTGGCCAGGGAGGGAATCTCCGGATCCCTCTGGGCAGACTGGGGAGCATTCAAGGTCGAGGCAATCGACGGCATCAAGGCCAACATCGCGCTTGTGGACAGAGCGGGGGCGCGCGCAATCGTTCACTCCGACGACGCGTCGGGTGAGCAGCGTCTGAATCAGGAAGCTGCCAAGGCGATGCAGGCGGGAAATGAGGCAGGAATCGCCGTCACCGAAGACATGGCAATCAAGTGGCTCACGATCAACGCTGCGTGGGCGCTCGGGCTCGAAGACAAGATCGGCTCGCTGGAAGTTGGGAAGAATGCCGACGTAGTTCTCTGGACGGGCAATCCGTTCAGCGTCTACTCGAAGCCCGAGAAGGTCTGGGTGGACGGCGCAATGCTATTTGACAGAAATGATCCCGCCAGTAACTGGCGTACGGATTTTGAATTGGGATACGTACCCGTGATGGGGAGGATCAACTAATGACGTACATCAAGAAATTCACGCTCGCACTTGCCCTTCAGGTTTCAGCAGGGGCACAGGTCGCAGCAGCGCAGACGATCGCAATCACGGGTGGCAAGGTCTTTCCTGTGAGCGGCGCACCGATTGAAAATGGTACAGTCATAATCACAGGTGGAAAAATCACTGCCGTCGGATCGAACATCGCGATTCCGTCCGGTGCCCGACGCATTGATGCAACAGGCAAGTGGGTTACGCCGGGACTCGTAAACGGGAATACGCAACTTGGTCTTTCCGAGATCGGTGCCGTGCCTGGTACTGACGACGCAACAGCACGCGGAAAAGATGAAATCGCCGCGGCCTTCCGGGTATGGGAGGGACTGAACACAACATCTGCGCTATTTGCACCAGCTCGTCGCGAAGGAGTTACGAGTGTCGTGGTGCTTCCGCAGGGCGGATTGGTCTGGGGCCAGGCCGGCGTCATCAAGCTGGTTCCCGGAATGCTGTCAGACATGCTCATCAAGGGGCCGGTGGCAATGGTCGCCCAGGTAGGCAGTCCGCAGCGCGGCGGTGCAGGATCGCGTGGCGAGCTCATAATGCGCCTGCGTGAGCTGTTCGAGGATACTCGCGCGTTCCAGCGCAATCGAGCGGCATATGAACGGGCGGAAACGCGCAACTATGCGGCAAGCAGAAAAGATCTGGAAGCGATGATCCCGGTAATCGATGGTCAGCTTCCACTCGTTGTAGCGACCGACAAATCCAGTGATATCGACGCTGCGCTAATGCTCGCCCGCGAGTATGGAATCAAGATCATAATCGGCGGCGGCGCGGAAGCCTGGATAGTCGCAGATAAGCTCGCAGCTGCGCGTGTTCCTGTCATGACGGGCGCAATGAACAATATTCCGGGAGACTTTGCGTCACTCGGAACGCGGCAGGACAATCTTGCTCTGCTTCGCCGAGCTGGAGTCCAGGTAATCATCATTGGAAACTCCGGTAATGGCGACGAGGAAACTTTCAACGTCCGCAACATCCGCCAGGAAGCGGGTAACGCAGTTGCCTATGGAATGACCTGGAACGATGCGCTCCGTGCAGTGACTCTCGCACCCGCCGAGATATTCGGGTTCGCGGGACGCGTCGGTTCACTCGCCGCAGGGCGGGACGCCGATGTCGTGATATGGAATGGAGATCCGTTCGAGTTTACAACCCGGGCCGAGCATGTGTTCGTGGCAGGGAGAGAGTATCTCGAGCCAAACAGGCAGGAGCTTCTTACAGAGCGTTACAAGACGCTTCCACCACGCGGCCAGAGATAAAAGAAGAGCTGGTAGCCGATAGCTTTCCGCTATTAGCTACCAGCTCGCTTTACTTTCACATGCAGCAGCGCTTTGTTTAGCTGGGCGCGCCCTGGTAAGTGTCACCACCAGACTCAGTCGATGTCGCACTGGGCGGCTGCGTCTTCCGGTCCGTACGACGCTTATCAAGTTCATTCTCGAGCCGTACCGCTTCCGCATCGTTCGTCTTGAGCGTTGCCGTCAATCGTCCAAGAGTCTCGGCGTCGACTTCCGATCCTGATTCCCTGGCGCGAAATACAGCGTAGCCAAGCGCCTGGGCTGCTTTGTCCGCGAGCTGTCTCTCCCTGAATGCCTCGAGGCGCGTCTTGCCCTCATCGAATGCGTCCTGGGCAGCGCGCCCCGCGCGATCAAGTTCCTGTTTGAGTTTATCTAGAATTGCCATGATTATTTCCGCGTGAGAGTCAAAGGCTTCAGATGCCTTACGACTTAATAGAGGTATTTGTTTCGCTGGAAGCAAGCTCTGCTGCCCCGCGCCGGGGAATTACGGGATCGACGGAAGTTGGAATCTCGAACCACACCTCTATGAGATAACCGTCGGGATCTCGGGCAAAGATGTACGGTTCACCTGGTACGAATTCTCCCCGTTCCACGATTGTGCCACCTGCATGACGGATCAATCCTTCTGCTTGCTCTATCGACGAGGCGTGCTGAAGTCGAAATCCAAAGTGCGCGATTCCGCCCGTTTCGCCTGCTTTTTCCGGGCGCCTTTCGAACACTATCACATCTCGCGAACCCGGAGTCTGTGCCTGAATAAAGGACTCGCCCCTGTAGACCGCGACCATCCCGAAAACTTTCTCGTAAAACCCGAAAGCGCGATCCAGATCTGACACTCCAATCGCAATATGAGTGAGGCCAAATGTTGAGAGCGGAGATAATTGACTCATTCGATATTCCTCACGTTCCAGCTGCCGAGATATTCCCTGCGAAATGTCTCGTGCCTCTCAGCAGACGCCGGTGGTCCCAGTTCGTAGGTGGTGCCGCTGGTGGACCAGGTGACGTGGTCTGCGGCGGCGAGGAGTGTGGGAACTTCGTGGCCAGTTACTACCACTGCAATGCCTTCAGCGGCCAGATCGCGAAACGCCTGCGTAAGACGCTCGGCGATTACAGGTGCGACTCCGCGATAGGGTTCATCGGCCAGGAAACATATTGGCCTTCGAACGAAAACCGCCGCCACCTCCATTCGACGCAGTTCTCCGCCTGACATTTCGTACGGTTTTTTGTCGAGGTGCTCACCAACTCCCAGTCGCTCGGCGGCCTCCACCACGTCGCCCCCATTGTACTGCTGCTGAATCATCTTGAGTTGAGTGCGAACCGTGAATGCGCGCGAAAACAGGTCGTAGTCGGGCAGGAAGAAAAGTCCTTCCGCGGCCAGCTGATCGAGCCGCCATGAGAGGCGGACCTTTTTCCCGAACCGGACTGCCCCGCTATCTGGAGCAATGAGTCCAGCTGCAATCCTCAGAAGCGTGGACTTCCCCTCTCCGTTGCGGCCAAAAAGAACTCGTAGTTCACCCGGAACAGCGCGCAGGCTGGCGGATGTAAGCACGCGCCGCGCTCCGAATCGTTTTGATACGGAGTCTGCAACGAGGACCGGATTCATCGAGTCAGGAAACCGACAGATGCGAGCGTCAACTCACCGATCGCTACGGGCCCGAGTAATATCGCCGACAACAGCAATGGCGAAACGCCAAGGTTGCCAATGAACGGCATTTCCCGATTCCTCCGGAGCTCGATGGCGCCGAGCACCGTGACAAGTGCGACGATTCCCAAGACAGGAAATATCGACAGGCGAAGCGGATTGTCGCCCGCAAGAAAAAACACAGCGGACAAAGCGCTACGGGTAATCGCCCAAAGTTTCGCTGAACGAAAAGCGAAAGGTTTCATGATCATCAGAGTGGCACGCTGTTGTGCGGTGGCGTACCTTATTCCTATGAGGGGTAAACTATTGAATCAGAAGCCGTTTGTAGATGATATAGAAACGTACGCGCAGGACATTGTCGAGACCGTGCGCGAGCCGCTTCTGATGCTCGACAAGAAT
>JACDDZ010000158.1 GCA_013816695.1 Gemmatimonadaceae bacterium | reverse complement strand
TGTCCACGTCTGCGCCTGCCAGCACGATCCTGTAATGAGGGTCGACGAAACCAACCCACCCTGTGCATTCCACTCATTGAGGAACAGGCAGTATGTTGCAAGCATGCCCCCGTTTCCGTCGGGTGCCAGTGCTGTTTGGTTTATCGAGTTAGTGCTTCCTGCTATCCCCGGTGGCTGTTCCACGAGCTCCTGAGCGGTAACACGGCCCTCCCACCAGATGTACCAGTGGGTGTGGCTGGGGGTCCAGGTGGATCCATGTCTTCATCAGGCGATAGCCATCAGGAATAACTCCCTGTTTCTTCGCATCGTCCCAGCTTAATCGCTGTCCAACGCGGTAGGCATCGATCGTCATTTGCTTCGTGTTAACGTTGCTGTTGAACGCGATGAACTTCCGCTTGTAGCCGGCAGTCATGGTTTCGATCTGTGCTTCGGTGAGGACCTTGCCAATCTGCAAACGCGCGTTTCAGAGTTCCGTCGAACCGCTTATCGCGGAGGGCTCGACTCAGTGCCTCCCGATCACCGCGCGCGACATCGACACGCTCGAGGATGATCCCGGTTTTTACGCCCTTGATTGACGGCGCCCATGCATTGGGCATCGCATACACGTGCAGATAGTAGGGCGCTGTATATCCACTGAATACCAGTCCAGCTCCCAACCTTTTCCCCGCTTGCCCCAAGGCTCCAGTATGATGTTCTTCGCGCCGAATGAGGTAAGGCGATCCTGCGCCCATTTTGCCGCGCGGCGCCATCCTTCAGATCCTGCGAGTCTTGGCCCAAACCCATCCGAGAGCGTCGCTGCTGTCTCGAGGACCCTTGAGCGATTGAAACCCTCATCGCGAATCTTCGCATTCATCAGAGCGTCGATGTTTTCCTGAGCGCTCGCTGTGGCGAAGGGCATCAGGAAGGCAATGGCGATGAGTCGTTTCATGATTTGATGGATTTGGTTTCTGGAAAAATAGTCCACGAAAACAAAACGAGCCCGTCGACTGGACGACGGGCTCGATTGTTTATGATGAAAGCGGCTATCGCGTGACGACGTAGTAGATCACGTAGATCCACGAGAAAAAACCCTGGATAATTGCCCATAGCACCGACTTGTGGACGCTCCATGAGATTGCGATCGCGAGCGCTGAGCCGAAGCTGATGCCGCTGCGAATTATCGAAGTTGAGTACTTGTTGTCGTGCATTGTTCTCCTCGTGACAAAAAGAGTCCCCGGCTTCCTTACGGTTGCCGGGGACTGCTGGTTTCACGAAGCGCTTAACCGCGGGGAGGCAGCTTTCCTGTCCTCTTTTTCCAACCCAACGCGGCCCCACGGAGAGCCGCGCGCTGGGTCATTCCGACAAGCGCCGCAGTGCCAGCCGTCCATGCCATCGCCTGCATCCAGGAAAAATCGCGGCTGGTTGGGTCAGCCGGCGATCTTTCGGAATAATACGACTTGAAGCCGCGGCTTAGCGCCCTGTCGACAATCGCTCCTGCCAGCATCGCCGAGCCCGCGCTAATGAGCGCCCAGGTTGCCTTCTGTTTGTCTTTTCTTTTCATGGAACTGCCCGTTGAGTTGCCCTTGAAAAAGGCAAGCCAGGTGCCAGCTAGCCGATTCTCAGCTTCCGGCCCGAGATCTCGGGGGCTGCGACAAGCGTTTCCGGAACCATTGAAGGCGCCTGCGTAAGCACCTTCTGGAAGCAGCGTTTGGGTACGACGCTGATTCCGTCCGCTTTCAGCTTCTCGTAGCGGGCCAGCTTCTCCGGATACCGCGAAATCGACGCGATATTGTACCCGAGCGAGAGGAAGAACCGGTCGCTAAGGCTCATCGCAAAGAGCTCTTCGATCTCCCTGGCGCGGGCAAGCTGCTCCACGCCGAGGACAACAAGACTTCCCAGTCCATTGCCGTGCTCGGTGCGCGAAACAGCCACGCAGGCAACCTCTGCCAGTGAAGGGGAAAACTCTTCAAGCGCCGCGCAGGCGACGACAGGCCCCCCGCGGCGGGCCGCGACTACATAGCTGTCGATGTTGGCAAGAATCTGCTCCCTGGTGCGGGGCAGCATGAGCCCGTCAGCCACAAAGGTGCTCACGAGCTCTGCAACCGCACCCGCGTCCCTGGGGGACGCAGGACGGATGACAGGAACTTCGGCCGCGGGACGCGGTTTCGCCCTGAAGGGCAGAAGCACAGAAGCTGACTGATTATGCATACATAATGTATAAACAATCAGCCCCCTGCATGCAAGGTTTTTGTCCCCGGATGCCGGCAGGAAACTTCCGGTCGAAACCCTGCGTAGGGTGGGCAAGGAGGAACCACCAATGTTTCAGTTCATCAGTCTCTTGCTCACCCTGGGTGTCGTCTACTTCGGGTACACAACAGCTCACAGATTCGTTCGCGACCGGCTGCGTTTCGTCGAAGGCGCGCGGAAGCCCCATATCCCGTTTGTCGTAGCATTTGCAATCCTGGCCGTCACGATTCCGATCGCGTGGATTCTGCCTTTCGTTGGAGTCGGATCGGCGGTGGCGCTGGGTGTCGGTGTAGGTGCTGGAGTTGCCGCCGGCGGTCGTGACCTGCGTCGGGAAGACGCGGGTGCCATGATCGTCCGCGGCTAGCGGGGGTGCCGCGTTCCGGTGGGTTTTGCGGCGCGTGGCGCCGCGCTCCGTTGGAGCGTGGGTCAACTGAGAAGTGCCTCGGCGTTTGGCTCACGGCTTCTTTGGCTGTTGGCTGCCTGCTAACACGGAATGAGCGACACGAGCCTGGGTGGGTTCTTCGAACTGGCGGCTCCGACTACTTCACAAAAGAAAACATCCCGGTCGAATACACTGACCGGGATGCTTACGAATTTCTGGGCCCCTGACTCCTACCCCGGTGCGCCAAAAACATTCCCCTCGACGCCCTTAAAAGCCCGCAGCCAACAGCCAAAAAAGCCGTCAGCCAAACGCCGAGGCACTTCTCAGTTGACCCACGCTCCAACGGAGCGCGGCGCTACGCGCCGCACGAGACCAGCTAGATATGACAACTGGCCAGCCCACGCTTCTCCAGGTACCGCTGATGATAATCCTCAGCGGGATAAAACGTGGTCGCCTCCGTGATCTCCGTAACGATCGGCCGGCCGAATTTTCCGGAGGCATTCCACGCATCGCGTGACTGCTCGGCCACCGCGCGCTGGTCATCGCCGTGATAGAAAATCGCTGAGCGATACTGCGTTCCGAAATCCGGGCCCTGCCGGTTCCGAGTCGTGGGATTGTGATTGCCCCAGAAAACGTCGAGCAGCTGGTTGAAGGTAACACGCGCAGGATCGAACTCGACCTGCACCACTTCAGCGTGACCGGTGTCACCGCCGCACACATCTTTGTACGTGGGATTGTCGAGCTTTCCGCCGAGGTAGCCGACTTTTGTATCTACCACTCCGGGGACGTTGCGAAAAGCAACTTCAACTCCCCAGAAACAGCCAGCCCCGAATGTTGCCTTTTCCATATGACCTCAGAACAGAAATGAGTAGAGCGCGATGTTCCATAAACCCATCACCACGCCCAGTATGATATGCGTTCTGTGACTTTGTGTTCCAGACGCGTTCGACCGGAGGATGTATTTGTTGATAAAACCCGTTTCATAGGGCTCACGTCCACCCTTTTGCCATAGACGCTTTTCGAGCGGCGTAACGGGACAGCCGAGGTCCATTATTGTTGTGCCACAGGCCCACGCCACGCATGCTAGGTGAAGCCACATGATCGACGGATACCGCATCACGATAAAGACGCCGACTGCAACGAATGCCGCGTAGCCAATGTGAAGTACGGCAACGATGATCGCGAGAAGGCGATAAATCATTTCGCGTCAGTCAGGTAAAGGTCTGTCACATCGGAAGCCGCGAGTTCACAGAGAAAGCCTGCAATTTTTTCTGTGACCGCCTCGAAATATTGTTTGCCCTTCTCGGCGCTCGATTTCGCAGGGTTTCCAATTCCCGTGTCAGCTGTAACCTTGCTCCACTGCCGGGGGGACCAGGCCCATTTTTCCCGGAATCCCTGAATGCGTGATGGAGTTTCCTTTCCACTTCCGGCTTCGTCCAGCGGTGCAACGAGACCGGGAATCAGGTGCATGCACACGCTTGTCTCGAGTTCCCCAGCGTGATCGCCGGTGTCCTCGAAATATCCTGACGGATCCACGATGGAATACCAGTTGATCGTAGAGAGAAAAACCTGTGTACGAGGCTGAAGCTCGCGAATCATCTGCCTGAAGTCGTTGCCGCCATGGCCGTTCAGGATAACAAGTTTCTTCACACCAGCCAGCTCGACAGATTCGACAATATCGCGCAGCACCGCTGCCTGAGTGGATGGATTCATGTTGATGCACAGGCTTATGTCGCGCTGGCTCGTATTCACGCCAAATGGAATAGCTGGCAGGACAACAGTGCGGGCACCGCGTGCCCAGGCAATCTCGGCGGAAGCCGCCGCTACGGCGTCTGACTCATAATTGTCCGTCGCATAGGGCAGGTGATAGTTGTGCGCTTCCGTTGCGCCCCAGGGGAGAATAGCAACGCTGTACTTCGTCGCGCGCACATTCTTCCAGGTGGTTTCGGCGAGGATATAAGGTCTGATGGTCACGCTCCAAACCTATTCACAGTGGAAAGCGTGCGGGAGGGAGCTTCCAAACGATGTAA
>JACDDZ010000157.1 GCA_013816695.1 Gemmatimonadaceae bacterium | reverse complement strand
CCATCGGGTTGGTCGCTTTCGTTTCGGGATTGATTGCCTGCGACGATAGTGCGACCACAAGCACAGGCCCGCGGCAAGCAGCCGTCGTCGCGGAGCAGGAACAGTCGGTCGGCGAGCGTCACAATGCTATGGTCGACGCGGTACTGCGCGAGGTTGCAAAAAAGAAGGCGAAGGGCTCACAGAAGAAGCTGTGCAAGCTTGTGGAGGAGTCTGCCATCGAATACGCTCGGACAACGGCGTCAAACCCCGGCCAGGCAGTCAGCCTTGTGAAGAAACAGGATTTCTGCAAGGAACCGGGGTCGGCGGTGCGCACAGCCGCGCTGAAATCCAACCTGTACGAGGAGTATGGTCTCTCGCCGCGGGCGAATGAGTTGCTCAATTCAACGAGCTACCTCGTTTCGGTTGCATACAGCGCTGATCAACTCCAGTCATACCTCTCCCCAATCAACGCAGCCGCGATGTCAGAGCTTGACTGGGAAGAAGCGCAGGTCGTGACATCAGCGACTTCGGTCGCCGTCAGCTCGTTCAGCTACTGGAGCGCAAATCTTTCTTCGTGGCAGACAACGCTTGGCAGGGGCACGGCATATCTGCGTTCAGATGCTGGCTTCGATGACGCTCGTCTGACACCCAGGTATTCGTTTTGGGGCGACGTGTGGGATGTCGCCAAGGCCGATCTTGAAGGAGCGATCGGCGGCGGTGTCGGCGCCAAACTCGCCAAAACCGCCATCCCCGAGGCTGCGTTGTGGATCGGCGGAAGCAAATCGCTAATCAAGGTAATTCAACTCATTTAGGAGCTAACACAAATGCGTGATGCGTTCTTTCGGCTTCCGCCCCTCGTGGCCTCGATCATTTTTGCCATCGGACTGCTTGTACTTTCCTACGTCGTAGGAATGCTGCTCGGCGACCCCGGACTCGACGCAGTTACGCTCACAATGTCATTGGCTTTGGGCATCGACATGTTCGTGCTCATGAGGAATCAGGCCGGAACTCCACGATTTGGAACGCCAGCAATGCGTTCGCTCGTTCTGGTTCTGCTCCTGATAGTCCTCGCCGCCGGTGTGACTCTCTTTTACTCGGACAAGCGCCCCTTCTGGATGAATATTCTCGCCGCCCTGGGCGCGTCGATCCCCGGATTTCTTGCGATTTCCCGCAGGCAGGCATTCCCAATCGAGAAGCTTTAACCGGCCCCGCTAAGCGCGTGTCACCGCGATGACAGCACCGGGCGGCACGCGGTCTGCCGATTCAGGGGAGTTAACGCTATGTTCTCCCCATGAAAGACGACGTCGTCGCACTCGCAGCGGAACTTGTCGGAATCTCCTCGCTCACAGGGAACGAGGGACCGATCGTCGAGCTCGTTTCCAGGCGCCTGATCAAGGATGGCTGGAACGTCACTCTCCAGGAAGTGTCGCCGGGCCGCGCCAACGTCTGGGCCTCACGCTCGGGCGGGGGAGTCTGTTTGTCCACGCACCTCGATACAGTCCCTCCCTATCTACCTCCGCGTAAGGAAAAGGGAAAACTTTTCGGTCGCGGATCATCGGATGCCAAGGGAATTGCGGCGGCTATGCTCGTCGCAGCCGACCGTCTCGTAAAATCCGGAGAAGACCGCGTCGACCTGCTCTTCGTCGTCGGCGAAGAAAAGGGTTCTGACGGGGCGCGAGCAGCAAATAACCTTTCTCCCAACACGAAGTTTCTTATCAACGGCGAGCCAACTGAAAGCAGGCTTGCCAGTGGGGCTAAAGGGTCCCTGCGCGCAACGCTTCGCACGCGTGGCCGCGCCGCCCATTCTGCGTATCCGCACCTTGGCCAGTCTGCCATCGAGCCGCTGCTGGAGCTTCTTCCAACGCTTCGCAGCGTGAATTGGCCAACCGACGACAAACTGGGCGACACCACAGTGAACATTGGGGTCATTCACGGCGGAAGCGAAGCAAACATCATCCCCGAACACGCCGAGGCGGAGTTGATGTTCCGCCTTGTCAGTGACGTGGAGGAAGTGAAGGCAAAGCTCGTCGAATGGGTCGGGGGACGCGCGGAGATAGAGTACGGATCATTCATCCCTCCGCAGTATTTCCACACAGTCGAAGGGTTTGAAACCGGTCCGGTCGCGTACACTTCGGATATTCCCTTGCTTTCGGCCTGGGGGACACCGCTCTTGTTCGGTCCCGGATCGATACATGTAGCCCACACTCCCGACGAGTTCGTACCCGTCGACGAGCTGCGCGCGAGTGTGGATACCTACGAGCGCCTGGCGCGAAGCCTGCTCGCTCAATGACGGATAGCGCCCAAATTGGCCTCCGCAAATGGCCGGTCGCTGTCCTTGGTGCGACCGGAGCCGTAGGCCAGACCTTCGTCCGGCTGCTCGAGAATCATCCCTGGTTCCAGGTGGCCGAAGTTGCGGCATCAGAAAGGTCAGCCGGACGAAAGTACGGTGAGGTCACCCGATGGATAGAAGGGACGATGCCGGAATCGGTGCGTGACATGGACGTCGTCATTGTTGATCCGGCGAGCATCAGGTCGCCGATCGTTTTCTCGGCAATGGATTCTTCGGTAGCGGGAGCCTTCGAAGAAGCGTTTGCAAAGGCTGGACGATTTGTGTTGAGCAACGCAAAGAATCATCGGATGGAGCCGGACATTCCGCTGGTCATTCCAGAGGTGAACCCATCCCAGCTCTCGATCATCCCGAGGCAACAGCAGGTCCGGGGATGGACCGGTGCGATCATCACGAACGCCAACTGCGCTGCGACGGTCGCGGCGATGGCGCTCGCCCCGCTACACGAAAAGTACAGAATCAGCAAACTTTTCATTGCAACAATGCAGGCCGTCTCAGGAGCGGGATATCCGGGCGTGGCCTCGCTGGACATTCTCGGGAACGTCGTACCGCACATCGCCGATGAGGAGCCGAAACTCGAGCGGGAGATGTGCAAGCTCCTTGGCGGTTTTGCAAATGGCGAGATAACGCTCAGCGAAATGCAGGTGAGTTCGCACACGAATCGTGTACCTGTTGAACATGGCCACACAGTTTGCATGAGTGTGGAATTTGATGTGGATCCGGGCGTTAACGCCGCAATCGACACACTTAGAAAATGGAACGGCGCAAAAGAATCCCGCGGCCTGCCTTCGTCACCTGAACGACCCCTTATCTACATGGATGCCGTTGATCGTCCGCAGCCCCGCCGCGACGTAAACACCGGCAACGGCATGACCGTGAGCGTCGGCCGGGTGCGAACCGACCCACTCTTTCATCTCCGTCTTGTCGCGACGGGACATAACACTATCCGGGGTGCCGCCGGCGGCTCGGTGCTGAACGCAGAACTGCTGGCGTCAAAAGGCGTAATCCCGCCCGCATGATAGTCGTCAAGTTCGGAGGGACCTCGGTTGGCACGGCCGAAGCGATTGAACGCACTGCGAAGATCGTTCACGGCCGTCTGGACAAGCGGCCCGTGGTCGTTGTCTCTGCTCTTGGTGGCGCAACAAACGTCCTGCTTGCACTGGGCGAGCAGGCTGGCAAGGGTCACCTCATCGGCGCCCTTGCTGCAGTAGAAGGCCTTCGCGACAGGCACATGGAAGTTTGTTCGGCATTGCTCAACGGTTGCAGCGAAGAGCCTGAAGTCAGCTCGGAGCTGAGCGCACACTTTGACGAGCTTGCCAGTCTCGCAGAAGCGCTTTCGGTCCTCGGGCATGTAACGTCCCGGAGTCTCGATTCGATTGCCGCTCATGGAGAGCAGCTCTCATCGTTCCTTGTTGCGGCTGCATTCCGCCAGCGTGGCATTCCAGCCGAGCACGTCGATGCCCGGGATCTGATGATTACAGATGAGAATTTCATGTCCGCTGAGCCGCAGCCTGATGCGATAGCAGAGCGCTCCCGGGAAATAATTCTCCCGCTTCTCAAGGAAAAGAAAGTTCCGGTACTGGGCGGGTTCATTGGAGCAACAGCCAAGGGCATTACAACGACGCTGGGCCGAGGCGGATCGGACTACAGTGCTTCACTCATTGGCGCTGCACTCAAGAGTGAAGCGATCGAGATATGGACTGACGTCGATGGGATGCTCACTGCTGATCCGCGCGTCGTCAAGGGATCCCAGGTGATTGAGAAGATACGGTTTGATGAAGCTTCCGAACTTGCATCCTTCGGTGCCAAAGTCCTCCACCCGAATACCATCGCACCGGCTGTGCGCCTGGGGATTCCGGTTTTCATTTACAACTCGCACAAGCCCGAAGGCAAGGGAACACGGATCACGTTCGATGCTCCGCGTCGGGGCGTGAGTGCGATTGCCGGAAAGTCGGACGTAACTGTCGTGAAAGTAAAGGCCGCGCGGATGCTGCTTGCCCCGGGATTCCTTCACAAGGTGTTCGACGTTTTCGCAAGGAACCAGACCTCGGTGGATGTAGTTGCGACTTCGGAAGTCTCGGTATCGGTGACCATCGACAATGCGCAGAATCTTGAGGCGCTCCTCGTCGATCTCGCCCCACTTGGTGACGTCTCAGTCGAGCGCAACCGCGGGGTTGTCGCGGTTGTCGGCAACGGAATCAGCGACAGCGCCGAGGTAATGGGGCGAGCGCTGGTTGCGCTTGGCGGAATGAAGATTCACATGATGTCACTGAGTGCGACCGGCATTAACCTGACCATCATCGTTGAAGAGAAAAAAGTGTCCGACGCAATGAAGCGCCTGCAC
>JACDDZ010000156.1 GCA_013816695.1 Gemmatimonadaceae bacterium | reverse complement strand
GCGCTGGCGCGAGTGCGGGCGTCTGTTTCTTGCCGAACTTCTTCCACACAGCGCGCATGTAGCCGTCGAGGCTGAGGTCGTACTTTGTACGCAGCATGAGATCGAGCGAGAGAGCCACAACCTCTCCCCATATGTAATAGGAAAGGTGGGTCTCCTGGGAGTTCATTGGATCCAGGAATGCTGCGCCGTCTACAAATGGTGCCATGGCGCTCATTCCCACAGGCGAGTTGTGCTGACGTGCTGGGGAGTTGATTGTGTTGATCGCGGCACCGCCAACGTCTGCCAGGAATTCATCGTCAGTGAGAAATCCGGCTCGTCGTCTCGCCAGTGGGCCGTAGTAGTTGGTGAACCCTTCACCAAACCAGAGATCCGCTGACATGTTCGCGCGCTCGAAGTCGAAAGGCTCGATATCGCGGGAGCGAATGCGTTCCATGTTCCATGCGTGAAAGAACTCATGCGACAGCGTGCTGAGTGCGCGGATGCGGCGGACACTGTCTGCAAGGCTGCTGCGACTGGAGGTGATGATTGTCGAGTTGCGGTGCTCCATACCATCGCCATTCACCCATGGGACAAAGTCCACGATGAATGTGTAGGTGCCGAAATCAAAGCCGGGAGCATCGTCGAAGACGGCTGTGTGCTCGTCCACGACCTTGCGGGCCATGGCGGCATATGAGTCCACCTCGGCCTGGGTACCGAGGTGATGGACCGCGACGCGATAGGTTGACGACTTTCCGTTGATGCTTTGCGTCCAGCTGCTGAACATCACCGGTCCCACTTCGGTCGGTGAATCCATGAACCACTGCATGTTCGGCGCGGTGAACATGGACGAATCGGATGTTGGTACAAGCTGTGTGGCGACTTTCCAGTTTTCGGGGACATCGATGCGCAGCGTCACCGGCGCATTGTCGAATCCGCGTGCGAACACAAAGGTAGCCGGCATGTTCATGTGCGCGTGCGCGTGATCGATCTGGAGGAAGGTTCCATCCGTGCGATCACCCCAGACTTTGTAACTCACCTTCGCGACACCATCATGCCCGATCACATTCCACCCGTTCACATCGGGCTTCGTCACGGAAAGCGTGCGTCCACGACTGTCCACAGCGAGGACGTCGTAGACGTTTTTCGCGAATCCCGTCAGTGCGTATCGGCCGGGACTGGACTGCGCCATCCGGACCTGAAGCGTTGCGCCGCGCGGAATCCCCGTGAAGGTCGCGGTCACCCGCCCTTCGTGCTGAGCCCGGTTGGGGAATGAAATCTGGTAGTCGACCCGCCGGGTGCTCTGGGCCTGGGTTGAAGAGATTGCAATTACACAAAGACTCAATGCAGACAGGATGCTTTTCGTCATATCACCACTCGATCTGGATGAAATGCAAAGGACGCAATGGTCGCAAAGGAAGTTCAAATCTAAAACCTTTGCGAACCTTTGCGTCCTATAGCAGCTAATAGCTAGTAGCGTCAGCTAATAGCTAGCAGCTTTTGTTCGTAGTTCGCTCGAGGAACTACTTGATCTCGAACTCTTTGGAACCAGCCGCTGCGCCATCCAGTGAGACGTCCACCTTGTACTTGCCCTTCGGCCAGGCCGAAGCCTTGGTTATGTGAAACTCGGTAACCGTGGTTCCGGTCGGCGAGATCGACTCGCTGCTTTCGTTTACAACCTGGGCATCGTTGTAAGTCCACTTTGCAGTAAGCTTGGATGCCGCTGACGAACCTTCTGTGGTGACAGCTACATAGATCGTGTCGCGCATGCCGAATTCGTCGCTTCCGTTCGTGACGCGCTTGTCGGCCCCGATGGCCTTTCCAGTCTGTATGTCAGCCACCCGTAGGGCGACCGGTGCTGCCGGCGCGGGCACCGGAATGTCATTGACCGCCGGTTCGTCCTTCTTGCCGCAGGCGCCGAGGGTTACGGAAACGAGTAGTGCAGCCGGGATTGCGAAACGGCGGGATCTGGAAACGTTCATTAGTTCTCCTGTGCGGGAATAGTGAGCTCGAGGCCTGGATGAATCAGGTCCGGGTTTGGAATCTTGGCACTGTTGGCTGCGTGGATGATTTTCCACTTGCTGCCGTCACCATAGAAATGCTTGGCGATCTTGCTCAGGCTGTCACCGGATTTCACGATGTAGGTGTTGCCCACCGATGCAGTGGATGATGATCCTGTCCCAACATCGGAAAAATCTGCCGGTGCGGTATTCTTTCCGAGCCCGCCGCTGCTGTCCGCTTTGACATCGGAAAAGTCACCTTCCTTCTTGTCGAAAATTCCCATCTGAGGCTCCTGTTGAATGCTTACTTGGGCAGCCTCAAAGAGCAGTAACCGTGCCCTACGGTACCGTGCCTTACGGGGCATTCCACCTCCGAGTGCAGAGCTTACTTTCCAGTTATGACAAAAATCTTCAAATCCTTAGCCGGCATAGTCACGGTCGCACTTGTAGCTGGCTGCGCAACCTTGCCCATCAGGTCCAACCCGATCAGCTCGAGTCCAGTGGCGGACTCTGCTGTCGTGCTGCGGGACATTACATATCTCGCGTCGGACGCACTCGAAGGACGACTGACCGGAACCCCGGGGAATGACTCCGCAGCTGCCTACATCGCACGCCGGTACGCAGCGCTCAACATGGTTGCCGCACTTCCAGGTCGTTACATCCAGCCCTTCGAGGCGCGACCCGCATCCGATGCGCACGCTGGCCGAACAACAGCGCGAAAGACACAGAACGTTGTTGCGATTCTTAACGGATCCGATTCTGTACTTCGCAACGAATACGTGATTGTAGGCGCTCACTACGATCATCTCGGCCACATGCCTGACTTCTCACTGGATCCCGAGGCCAAGGATGCAATCCGGAATGGAGCTGATGACAATGCTTCCGGAACTGCTGCCGTCATGGAGCTGGCCCGACTGCTCAGCATGCACCCGCCAAAGCGCTCGGTGATTTTCGCAAATTTTAGCGGGGAAGAATTCGGTTTGCTCGGCTCCGCCTATATGGTCGACAATCTTCCGATCCCGCGCGAAAAGGTCGTCGGGATGATCAACTTCGACATGGTTGGCCGGCTCAAGGACAATAAGCTGATCGTGTATGGCCGTGGAACAGGAACGGAATTCAAGCCGATTGTCGACAGCGTCAACAATGCACTGGTCGACGCGCACTTCTCGATCAGCGGAAGCGACGATGGATTCGGTTCGTCAGACCACAGCACCTTCTACGGAAAGAATATTCCGGTGCTGCACTTCTTCACCGACATCCACGACGATTACCACAAGGCGTCTGACGACGTCGACAAGATCAATTTGAGTGGCACCACTCGCGTAATCAATCTTGCACGCGGTGTGGTTGAAGCGGTTGCCAATCGCGCTACGAAACTGACATTCGTCCGCATGAATCCGCCGCAGCAGACCATGTCCGCCCGTCAGGGCTCGCAGGTCTATCTCGGTTCGGTCCCAGACATGGCTGCGGGTGATACGCCTGGTCTCAAGTTGAGCGGGGTTCGGCCTGGAAGTCCGGCTGATCTCGGCGGGCTCAAGGCTGGTGACCTGATCATCGAACTGGCGGGGAAGAAGGTCACTGATCTGTACACGTATACAGATGCGCTCTACGCCAATAAAGTCGGCGATAAGATCAGGATCGTGTTCATGCGGAACGGAAAGCGGATGGAGACAGAGGTCATCTTGGCAAAACGCGGCGGCTAACCTGCGGAAAACGGAAACGGTGTTTAAAACGGACATCGGAAAACGCGAATTGTCCGTTTTTTGCCCAAAAAATGGGGAGCCACTTAGGCTCCCCCTTTCTTAATGCTGCAAATTTCCAGCTTTACTGGCCGCCGATAAATACATCTCCACCACCGCCATAGGCGGGATTACGCAGATTAGCCTTCACGGTTCTCGTCCCGAAGCTCTCGCCACCACGATACTGGGTTCCGGTAAGATCCAGCGAGCCGCAGGTACTGGTGCATGAACCGAACAGGTTCGCTCCCGACAATCCGGTGCTGAGATCAACCACGAGAATGCCGCCAGAACCTGTTAGCGTCAGAGTACCCTTGCCAGACAGAGTTCCATCATGGAAGGTGATCCGTGCACTTGGGCTCGACAGACTGGTACCGGCCGGCTGCTGCTTGGAAAAGCTGATCCAGCCATTGGTGCCAGGTCCATTCAGAAAATACGTGCCCGTAAAGGCGGAATACTCGGCTGACGTCTCACCAACGAAATCAATCGGCGGAGGCGGACGGAAAGCTGCGGCGTCCGCAGTGCGCTTCGCCATGAGTACATCGGACGGAACGGTGGGTGCTTCGCTGCACGCCATTGCAACCATGGCCGCGAGCGACAGATATCTCATATTCTTCATAACACCTGCCTATTTATGAATGCAGTATTAGACGGAGACACCAGATCCCCGCCCGTAGTTACCGCAAATAATATGGCCACCTGCCCGAAAGCGCCAGATTCTACCTGCGGCTGAGCTGGCCGAATCTCTGGGCCAGCTTTTTGGCAGCCGAAACCACCCCTTGGACCTCGGGATCCCCGCTTTGCCATGCCTGGACGACGAAATTGCTGGCAGTCCCGCCCACATCCGGCGCGTTTCGCCGCGCAGCCAGTTGAGCCCGCTCGAAGGCAAAGGTGACCTCCATAGGAGTAATGGCGGAATACAGCCGCTGTCTAAACATGAGATCGGCACCCTCCAGGTTACCGGCGGCGGCCATCAGCTTT
>JACDDZ010000155.1 GCA_013816695.1 Gemmatimonadaceae bacterium | reverse complement strand
ACCTGGAACCGGTGCGCCCAAGCCACCAAAGGCTCCGCGCCCCCCGCAACCACCCAAGCCGCCTAAGCCGCCAAAACCGCCACGACCCCCAAAGCCGCCTGCTCCACCCGGATATGAGAACTATTGGCGGGACTAGATCTGCAGACGAGGATCTCAAATCGCTCCACGGAACATTAGACTCGGGTCTGTTCAGCAAGCAGATTGCTCGGATCGCGGAGTGCCAATTCTGAATTCCTGACTCTAACAACCCGTGACTTTCTGGCCCGATGGATTGGATCTCTCTGGTCGCCGTGCTGCTCATATCACATCTTTGTACCCCATGCCCACCACAGACCGCCTAAAATCAGCCCTCTCCGACCGCTACCTAATCGAGCGGGAAATCGGCTCCGGCGGTATGGCCACCGTCTACCTCGCCCGTGACCTCAAACACGACCGCGAAGTTGCCCTAAAAGTCCTCCGGGCAGACCTCTCCGCAGTTATCGGAACCGACCGCTTCCTCTCCGAAGTAAAAATCGCCGCCAAGCTCGATCATCCACACATCCTGACCCTCATAGACTCGGGCGAAGCGGATGGCCTTCTATACTATGTATTGCCATACGTCCGCGGCGAATCCCTCCGCGCCAAGCTCGAACGCGAACGCCAGCTCGGCCTCGAGGAAGCAGTCTCGATAACCACCCAGGTAGCCAGCGCGCTGGACTACGCGCACGAACAAGGCGTGGTCCACCGCGACATCAAGCCGGAAAATATTCTCCTTCACCACGGCGAAGCGGTTCTCGCAGATTTCGGAATCGCGCTCGCCGTAAAAGAAGCCGGCGGGAATCGGCTCACTGAAACGGGTCTCTCCCTCGGCACCCCGCAGTACATGAGCCCCGAACAGGCCACGGGCGATCGCCTGCTCGACAAACGCAGCGACATCTACTCGCTCGGCGCCGTCTTCTACGAACTGATTGCAGGCGAACCGCCGGTGACGGGCGCAACTGCCCAGGCGATGATTGCGAAGCTGCTCACTGAACGTCCGGTTCGGCTTCGCGTCGTGCGCAACACGATCTCCGAGTCGATGGAGCGCGCTACCGAGAAAGCGCTTGCTAAAGTTCCCGCGGACCGATTCTCCAGCGCCGGCGATTTTGCTCGCGCACTTGCAGTCACTGTTCCGGAACGGTCGGCGCCGAAACGGAATCCGCGCACAGTCGCATTTGCTGCAGGCGCTGCCCTTCTCGCTATCGCCGCGCTCTGGTTCGGCATTTCCAGAATGCGTACGGAACGGCCTGTGGCTCTTCTCAAGGACCGCACCCAGCTGACATTCACTGGACGCGTTGCGAATCCCACGGTGTCGAGCGACGGGAAATCGATCGCCTACGTCGTGACGAATTGTGGAGCACGCGGCTGCAGGTACGGGATCGAGATGCAGGACGTCGGCAGCCCTTCATCCCGCCGCCTGCTCGATGGAGCCACCGCGCTTTACGGTATCGCGATCAGTCCCGACAGAAGAAATATCCTTCTGCTGGGAACGATTAACGCCGTATATGGCTCATTCATCCTTTCAACCCTTGGTGGCCAACCCCGCTATCTGGCAGCAGGGTCGGCAGCTTTCTGGGCTGGAGGCGATTCGATCTATTTCCATCGCGGCTACAATCGCGCAAACCGGCAGTGGATACTCGTTTCCGGCATTGATGGAATTGTCGCCGACAGCATCGAGGTAAAGGGAAACGCTTTTACACTCGGAAATGTCATTCCTATCCCGGGTTCGCGCTGGGCCGTAGCTCAAGTAAACGATGCAAGCGGAGGTGAGGGACTCTCCGTCGCCAGGAATGGCGACATCGTTCACGGATTGAAGTTTCCACTGCAGCGGGGCAACTTCGGTGGCGCATCCCGGGATGCCGTATGGATGACCGCGACTTCCGAATCATCGCCGCTGCAAAACATTGTGCGCGTCGGCTTCAATGGCGTCACTGGAAAAATGGATTCCAAAGGCGACACAGTTCACTCGGGAACTCTTACTTCCTTTGCCGTCACCGAGGATGGTA
Source organism: Gemmatimonadaceae bacterium (assembly GCA_013816695.1). Next base: position 2,702 of record JACDDZ010000155.1, on the reverse strand, counting down.
AGTCCATCGTCATGGACGAAGGGTCCACGGAATACGCGATCTGGTCTTTGACGCTCGACCAGGCCATCAAGGGTGAATTCACTGAGAACGGCCTGCTGGCGCGCTCGACAACGACGATTCCTTTCAGTCTTTCCCGTGATGGACGGTTCCTGGTGCTCAGCGACCCGAGCGGCCGCGTCGACTCGTTTGGCAGAGCATGGGTACTCAAACCCGTGGAAGGAGGTGCTCAGATCTCGATCGCCGGCCGCCATCTAAATATCACGGTCACCGACTCAGCTAACCTCATCGCAACCGATCGCACCGCAAATGGTGTTCGCATGCGCTGGATCAATTTCCGCACAGGACGAGAAAACTCGAGCTTCCTGCTGCCGGATAGTACAATCGGTTCCGTCACAAACCTGGCGGACAGCGGATGGATATGGATCGAGCCTGACGCGCAGTCATTCAAGATCCATCGGGCGCCCAAATCGGCGCCGGTCAAGGCCGCGATTCCATCGTGGTACAAGTCTGCCTATACACTTACAACGTCGAAGGATGGCCGGTACGCCGCATTCGTCGGATGGCGCGCGCCGTCCGAAGATTCAGTCGGCATCGGAATGATCTCAACTGAGGACGGAAAAGTTACGCACCTGTGGGCCGCACCCGGTGAAGGAGCAGGAGTATCGTGGCTATACGATGGAAGCATCCTTGTGCAGCTTCAGGATACACCGGAATCGGCTACGCTATACAAGCTGACCACAACGGGCGCAGTCACGCGCCTTGGCAGCATTCCCCGCCCCATTACATCCATAAGCATTTCGCGCGACATGCGTCGAGCGGCCATAACTACGCGCGACCACAAAGGTGACGCGTGGATGAGCAGGGTGGAGCTGGTCGGGCGTAGATAGCTGTTCGGTCGCAGCTAGACTCTAAAAAAAGCCTCACTCAAACTTTTGAGTGAGGCGTCTTTTTTAAGCTGTCATCAGCAAGTCACATTCGGATGCCAAGGTGCGAACATACCGAGCGGATTGTCCTTGAAGATCCAGACGTGAAGCTCATAGTGCGGTACTGAAGGTCCGCCGGCGACGAACGCGTGGTCGCCAAAAAGCATGGGCTGACCAAGTACCGTGGGGGCCGCCGCACCTGCTCCCTTTTCACGCTCCCATGCTGCCTTGAATACAATCCATTCCACACCCACGAGACTCATGGTACCGTCGGACTTCTTTTCATATAGAAGCATTTCGGGTTGCGCCGGATCGATTGTCGCGTCTCCAGTCTGGGGGCTGGCCGCCGATCCGCGAAGCGGCACGTTCACCAGGTGATAGCCCATTTTGCCTTCCGGCGCGCTTGCACAGGTGGCACCGGCGGCGGCTGGGTCGGGTGACCAGACGGTGTAACCGGCCGCATTTGCCTTGGCCACATCATAATATGCTGCGTAGCTGGAACGAAGCTTGTTGATGGCCGTGTCGGTACCCGAAATCGAGTCCCCATTGCAGGCTGATGCACTCATCAGGATAACGGCCGCGAGAGCCGGAATTGAATTGCGATACATCGACGAATCTCCTTGTGGCGAGGTGATGATTCCCGATCCAGTCAGCTTGACCGGATGCGTAAGTCGTGGGCATCATACTTCCCAGTGGTCACGGGATACTCACAAAAACCTCACGGATCAGTGAGCTTCGAAAAAACCTTTCGTTTGAAGCTTCTCGGGACGCTTTCGCTGCAGGATTCCAGCGTGTCCCGCCAACCGCAGTCCCTTCAAAAGAAGCGACTCGAGCTGCTCGCAATCCTGGCGATTGGGGAGCAGGCTGGAATTTCACGCGACAGGGTTCAGGCTTTTCTCTGGCCGGAGAGTGATTCTACCCGTGCCCGCCATGCCCTTGACCAGCTCATCTATTCAACCCGCCGCGCTCTCGGACGTGACCCTTTCTCGATAACCTCAGGTCAGATTCGGCTCGACCCGGAAGCCATGGGCAGTGACGTTCACGAATTTGAAAAGGCGTTTCTTGCGGGCGAATTCGAGAGTGCCGTTTCCCTGTATGGTGGTCCGCTTCTGCATGGTATCCATTTTACCGACAGTCGCGAGCTGGAAAGCTGGATCGACGGTGAGCGCGCGCGGCTTGCATCTGCCTACCAGCAATCGCTGCAGAAGCTGGCGGAAAGTGCGGCGGCCCGCGGCGACGGTGCCGCCGCCGTTCTCTGGTGGAAGAAACTTTCTCTTTCAGATCCTCTTTCTTCCCTAATAGCACTTGGCGTTATGCGAGCTCTCGAACGAGCCGGCGACACACCCGGTGCCGTACAGCATGCGCGAGTCTATGATCGCCTCGTACGCGAAGAGCTGCAAATCGCCGCCGATCCCGAGATCCGGGCTTTCGCAAAATCACTTGCATCGTCGCTCGATTCCAGGACTCCAACTGCCACTCCGGTATTTTCGAAGCGTGCTTCGGAGTTACACCGCATGCCCACAGTCCCGCCGGCAGGTTTGGGGAAAAACTCCAGGAACATTGTCGGGCGTTCTGCCTTTGCCGCTGCTGTGATTCTGATTGCTGTCCTGTTAGCCCGGTACAATGGCGTCGCTGCAGTCGAACCTCGAGTCTATAACGCAAGCGCAAAAAGGCTTTACCTCTCCGGAATCAACGCATGGAATGACCGGTCCAAAGAGGGACTCGACAGCGCGGTAATAGATTTTCGCAGGGCAATCGAGATCGATCCGCTCTATGCAG
>JACDDZ010000154.1 GCA_013816695.1 Gemmatimonadaceae bacterium | reverse complement strand
CGGCCCGCATCGCGACGACCTGGAGATATCCCTGGATGGCCGGGACATACGGGTCTATGGGTCGGCGGGCCAGCAGCGCACTGCAGCAATTGCCCTTCGAATGCTCGAGGCGTCCACGTTGAGGCTCAATAGCGGCCTTCAACCGCTTCTACTTCTCGACGATCCATTTGCCGAGTTGGACGTGAAGCGAAGTTCGCGCATCTTATCTTTGTTGATGGATCAGGGATTGGGACAGACGATTCTCGCGGTGCCTCGCGAAACCGACATTCCATCCGAGATGGTGAAACTCGAACGTCGCAACATTGTGGACGGAAGGATTACGGTAAGCGGATCTTGAAAAGAAAAACGACAGCAACAGATCGTCGAAAGCCTGAAGCGTTGAGCGACGCAGTTTCTAAATACCTCAAGCAGACCCCGGTTGGAAAGCGTGTTGAAGCCGCATCGGTTGTCGGCGATTGGGCGAAGCTTGTTGGGAAGGAAATCGCGAAGGTTACGGATCCTCTTCATGTCACCCGGGACGGCGTTCTGTTTGTCGCAGTGAAGACAAATTCCTGGATGTCGGAGCTGTCGCTTCTGGAGCCGGAGCTGCTCAGGAAAATCAACGCAAAAGAAGGGCGGGCGAAGGTCAAGAAAATCCATCTCCGCCTTATGCGCTAAACGGGCTCCGCGCAAAGACTTAGCTCTGAGAAAAACTGTTGCCCGAACGTAGCTCCCGCGTTAGATTATAGAGACTGCTGAAGATTCCCGTTTCGGTTTTTCTTCGGCCCCCTCCAAGCCTAATAAAAAGACACTGAATGGCGAAGAACGAAAAAGGCGGACCTGACCGCTACGACGCAGGTCAGATCCAGGTATTGAAGGGCCTCGAGGCCGTGCGCAAACGCCCCGGGATGTACATCGGATCCACTTCCTCCCGCGGACTTCACCATCTCGTTTATGAAGTAGTCGACAACTCGATCGACGAAGCGCTCGCAGGTCATGCGACCTACGTCGACGTGACGATCCACCCTGACGATTCAATCACTGTGACGGACGACGGGCGAGGCATCCCTGTCGACATCCATCCGACGGAGAAGATTCCGGGAGTCGAGCTCGCGATGACCGTGCTGCATGCCGGCGGAAAATTCGACAAGAACACCTACAAGGTTTCCGGCGGCCTCCACGGCGTTGGCGTCTCCGTCGTCAATGCTCTTTCTGAAACGTTGAAAGTCTGGGTCAAACGCGAAGGTAAAGAGCACTACATGGACTTCACGCGCGGCGACACGACAACCAGGCTCAAAGTGCTCGGCAAGTGCGGCAAGGAAAGCGGGACCAAGGTTTACTTCAAGCCGGATCCCGAAATCTTCACCGAGCTTCGCTACGACTACGACACGCTCGCCAACCGCCTCCGTGAGCTCTCGTTCCTGAACAAGGGAATAACGATTACGCTCACCGATGAGCGCGAAGGACAGGAAAAGAAGGACACTTACCATGCGCGCGGCGGACTGCGCGAGATGGTTGCATACCTCAACGGAAACAAGAAGGCGCTCCACACCGAAATCGTCGCAATCGAAACTGAAAAGGACGACATCGGGATCGAGCTCGCGTTTCAGTACAATGACGGATACAACGAAAACGTCTTTTCCTTCGTCAACAACATCAATACCCATGAGGGCGGAACTCACCTCACCGGCCTGAAGTCGGCGCTTACCCGTACGATCAACGCGTACGCGGGAAAAAGCTCGTCGATGAAGAAGTCGGACAATTTCACGCTGTCCGGCGATGACGTCCGTGAAGGCCTGACTGCCGTTCTCTCGGTCAAGGTTCGCGAGCCACAGTTCGAAGGGCAGACCAAGACCAAGCTTGGAAACTCGGAAGTTGAAGGCGCAGTCAAGACAGTCGTCAACGAAATGCTTGGCGCATATCTCGACGAGCATCCGCGCGTTGCGAACATAATCATCGAGAAAGCCGTATCGGCTGCGCGAGCCAGAGAAGCTGCGCGCAAGGCGCGCGATCTTACGCGAAAGAAGTCGGCACTCGACATCGGGAACCTGCCCGGCAAGCTGGCTGACTGCTCGCTCAGCGATCCTGCACTCTGCGAGATTTACCTCGTCGAAGGCGACAGTGCAGGTGGCTCCGCCAAGCAGGGACGGAATCGCGCATTCCAGGCAATTCTCCCTCTCCGCGGAAAAATCCTGAACGTGGAGAAGGCACGCATCGACAAGATTTTCGGCAACGAAGAAATCCGGACGATCATCACTGCCATTGGCGCCGGTATCAAGGAAGAGTTCACGCTCGAGAATGTCCGTTACCACAAGATCATCCTCATGACGGATGCCGACGTGGACGGTGCACACATTCGCACTCTCCTCCTGACATTCTTCTATCGCCAGATGCCGGAGCTTGTCGAAGCCGGATACATCTACATCGCGCAGCCGCCTCTCTACCGCGTTGCGCGCGGCAAGGAAGAGTATTACGCGTACGACGAGAAGGAGCGCGAGGAATATTCCGACCGCCTGGGGAATGGCGATGGCAAGTCGTCAGTGAACATTCAGCGCTATAAGGGTCTCGGCGAAATGAACCCCGAGCAGCTCTGGAACACGACCATGGACCCAGAGCGTCGCACTATCCTCAAGGTCATGATGGAGGACGCAGTGCTTGCGGACCAGATCTTCCAGACGTTGATGGGTGACGAAGTGGAGCCGCGCAGGTTGTTCATCGAGCAGAACGCCAAGTTCGTGAGCAACCTAGACATCTAGCTGCCTTCGCTAAACAAAAAGGCGTCCCGCCTGGGACGCCTTTTTAAATTCCCTGACTTTATGCGGGCAGCACCTGCGTTCCCTCGGAGGTAATTCGGTGGGAAATGAGCGGCAGGTACTCCTCGGGCACGTCACCGATCGATATCGCCTTCTCCAGAACCGAGAGGCCGGTGTCTGCACCACCCTGGTCGCACGCAAACACGGTTGCGATCACTTCTCCTGCGCGCACTTCCATTCCCGGCTTTGCAGTGATGAAAAATCCAACTGACGGATCGACAATATCCTCCATCGTAGTGCGCCCGCCACCCAGCGCAATGATGCCGTGCCCGATGGTGCGCGGTTCGACGCGAGTGATGTAGCCGGAACGCGAAGCCTTGAATGCCGACTGCAGCTTTGCCTGGGGCAAACGGTCGGTGTCGCTCACTACTCTCGCGTCTCCGTGTTGGGCATGAATAATTTCCTCGAACTTGGCCGCAGCCTTTCCACTGGATATCGCATCACGCATCATCGCATGCGCGGTCTCGTGATTATCCGCGACACCGCCGAGTATGAGCATCTCTGCCCCAAGGGCATAGGTGACCACCATAAGATCGTCAGGCCCGGTGCCGTGCATCGCATCGATGCACTCGGCAACTTCGATGGAGTTACCACATGCGTAGCCGAGCGGACGATCCATTGCAGTGATAAGCGCGACGACCGGGCATTCGTGTGCGACTCCCAGCGCGATCATGGCCTGGGCGAGCACGAGCTCACGCTCGAGGTCCGGCAGAAACGATCCCGAGCCACCCTTCACATCGAGCACCAGTCCTGTGAGTGATTCAGCGAGCTTTTTGCTCATAATGCTGGCTGCAATCAGCTGCACAACTTCAACTGTCGAAGTGGCATCTCGCAGTGCGTAAATCTTCTTGTCGGCGGGCGCAATTTCCGCTGTCTGACCGACCATGGCGCATCCGATGCGATCGATCTGCGCGATCGAATCCTTGATGCTCAGTCCGGTCCTGAATCCTGGAATCGACTCTAGCTTGTCCAGGGTACCGCCGGTGTGTCCAAGTCCCCTGCCTGAAATCATTGGAACCGCGATTCCCAAGCACGAAATAAGTGGTGCGAGAATCAGCGATGTCTTGTCGCCAACGCCGCCCATGGAATGCTTGTCGATGCGCGCCTGCTTGAGATGAGAGAGGTCGAATCGACTTCCACTCAACAGCATTGCTTCGGTCAGTGCTGTCATTTCGCTGGTGCTGAGTCCCGAGAAGTAGCAGGCCATGAGCAGCGCCGACATCTGGTAATCCGGGATGTGATTCTGCGCATATGCGTTTATGAGCTCCGTCCACTCATCGGCGGACAGCTGGCCACCATCGCGTTTGCGTTCGATCAGTCGTGGGACAATCATTCTATAGATGCAGGTGTATTGATTCTCATGACTTCAATGGATTCCGAATGCTTGTTCGTTTAGCCGCTGCTTCAATCGCTCTGCTTGCTTCACAGTCTCTGGCGCAATCCGCTACTCAACATATCTCGCTTGGTGACCGCGCCTACTCATCTCTTGATGCAAATGCCGCTCTCACTCACTACGAAGCAGCGGCAGCGGCAGATCCCCAAAGCTATTCTGCTCTTTGGAAGTCGTCACGGTCGCTGATGGATATTTCTGCCGCCGAGAGCAGCAAGACGCGGCGCGATTCGATCTACGGTGCCGCGGAAAAATACGCCCGCCGCGCAATCACTGTCGCTCCCACGGAGGCAGAAGGCCATTTCTCGCTGGCGCGCTCTCTCGGAAAAACGGCATTGGCACAAAGCCCGAAAGGCCGTATCAGGTACGCGAAGGAGATTCGGTCCGAAGCGCTGAAATGTCTGGAACTCAATGCGAGACATGCCGGCTGTCTACACGTGATGGGAATATGGAATGCGGAGGTTCGCCGCCTCAACGGTTTCACACGCGCGATCGCCCAGAATTTCATGGGTGGGCAGGTGTTTCGCAGCGCAACCTGGGAACAGGCAATCAACTACATGG
>JACDDZ010000153.1 GCA_013816695.1 Gemmatimonadaceae bacterium | reverse complement strand
CGGTCGTAGCGAAATCCACTGAGCCTGTTGGCGTCGCTTCCGTGCGGCCGTCTGCGTCCGGCATTCTGGTCAACGATCTCGCGAAGCGTCGTGTCATCTTTTTTGATACGACTCTTGCGAAGTTCACAATGGTGGCTGACACAACGCCGGAAACGGGAAATGCTTACCCGAATCGATTTCCGGGAAGCCTGATCGGATTTAAGGGTGACTCCTCGCTCTTCTTTGATGCGCAGTCGCTTTCAATGCTCGTGATCGATCCGGCTGGAAAAATCGGCCGCGTGATGTCGATTCCAAGCTCACAGGATGCGATGTCGATGGGTCTGCCAGGGGCGGCGTACGACGGCAGAGGTCATATCATCTACCGTGCGGCTCCCTTCCCTCGCGGAATGTCCTTTGGTCCCAACGGTCCCACGGGAGCACCTGAGTTTCCCGATTCGGTGCCGCTCCTCCGCATCGACATGGCAACCAGAATACGCGACACGCTGGCCTGGGTCCGTGTTCAGAAAATCAAGATGGAAATTACTCGCAGTGAAGACGGCCGCATGTCGATGTCATCGCAGATCAATCCGCTGCCCACAGTTGACGAATTCGCAATTCTTCCCGACGGATCCGTCGCACTGATTCGCGGCAAGGACTATCACGTCGACTTCGTGAATGCAGATGGAACGAAAATGTCTGCCGCCAAGATTCCCTTTGATTGGCAGCGCCTGACCGAAGATGACAAGATCGCACTGATCGACTCCGTCAAGGCGGCACGCGCGCGCATGGCTGCAACTACCCCTACGACTACAATTGGCGGCGCAGGCGGGCCTCAGATTGCGTTCGGCGGTGCGGGCGGTGGTGGCGGTGCTCCGCAGATCAGCATTCAGATGGCCGGACCCGGAGGCGGAGGCGGTGCTCCCGGCGGTGCTCCCCGCACTCCTCCCCAGATGAACCTGGTTCCCGCGTCTGAGCTTCCCGACTACAAGCCTCCCTTCTTCGCCGGCGCATCGCGCGCTGACGCTGAAGGCAATATCTGGATTCGCACAATTCCTACGAAGGCGATTGCGGGCGGACCTGTTTACGACGTGATCAACCGAAAGGGCGAGCTGGTTGAGCGGGTTCAGATTCCCGTGAATAGCGCCATTGTTGGATTCGGACCGAATGGCTCGGTGTACATGACTGTGAGAGAAGGGGACAACACTTTCCTACAGAGAGCGCGAATCAGGTAGGGTTTGGCCTGGCGGTCAACTGCGCCGCAGTCCAACGCCTGAACATAAAATGAGCAGAGGCACAATCGTTGCTCGCCAACTCTACACACCCTTCGAGGAGTACCATGGCAGCGTCCCGAAAAACCGGCAGAAAAGCAGCGAAAAGTGCCTCCAAAACGCTTCGCAGTCGCTCCACTGGCAGCAAATCGAAAAGCGCCGCAGGAAGTGCTCTTTCCCAGCGAAATACGCGCAAGAAGACCTCAGCCAAGGTTGCTAAAAAGGCGTCATCCACGCTTCGCGACGGCCGTACGAGCAAGGCGTCAAAATCTGCAGCCGGAAGTGCCCTCTCGCAGAAACGCCGCGGTAGATGATGAGCGATGACAGGCCGGCTATGCGGCCTGTCACTGCGCTCCACCCCATTCTTGGTTGACCATTCGCCCCCCTGCCTCCACCTTAGGCGGGAGCACTGGGCAGCAGCTGACACCAACCCCATATGTATGACAAATCCGACGCAGGAATACCCCGATCGTATCGGTTTGGAAAACGATGCGCCGACAGCGACCTATTCGCCCTACATCGCGGCATCGACGACGCTACGCGAGCTGACGCCAATACCTCTGCTTGTCGGCGCGCTGCTCGGAGTGGTCTTCGGCGCTTCCTCACTCTATCTGGTGCTTCGCGTCGGGTTAACGGTGAGCGCGTCAATTCCCGTTGCCGTTATTTCAATAACGCTGTTCCGGCTTTTTGCGAAGTTCGGTGCGCGCGACGCGACGATACTCGAGCACAACATCGTCCAGACGGCGGGCTCGGCGGGTGAATCGATCGCGTTCGGCGTTGGCGTCACTATGCCGGCGATTCTGATTCTGGGATTCGATCTCGAAATTACTCGTGTGATGCTCGTGGCAGTAATGGGCGGACTGCTTGGAATTCTCATGATGATCCCGTTGCGTCGCGCACTGATCGTGGCGCAGCATGGAATCCTCAAGTATCCGGAAGGAACGGCATGCGCTGAAGTTCTCAAAGCCGGCGCGTCAAAAGAGTCCCGCGAGAACGCGGCGCCAGCGCATCGCGACATGGCGCTGAGCGGCACCAGCGCGAAGACGATCTTTACGGGCTTCGGGATTGGACTCGTTTACAAGAGCGCGATGTCTGCATTCCGCGCGTGGAAGGAAGTACCTGAGAAAGTGTTTGGCCCTCCATTCGCGGGCGGTTCGGTTTCGGTCGAGGTCGCACCGGAGCTGCTGGGCGTCGGCTACATCATCGGACCACGAATCGCGTCGATCATGGCTGCCGGAGGAGTACTCGCATTTCTTGTCCTGGTTCCAATGATCAAGTTCTTTGGCTCTGCTCTGCAAACGCCGCTCGAGCCTGAGACCACGAACCTGATCCGCGACATGAGTCCCAACCAGATTCGGAACGCCTATGTCCTTTACATCGGCGCAGGGGCAGTCGCTGCCGGAGGATTGATCAGTGTGTTTCGCTCGCTGCCAGTCATCTGGCACGGCATCAAGGGTGGTATGAAGGACTATGCTGCTTCCAAGATGGATGACCGGCCGGCGACGTTGCGCACCGACCGCGACCTTCCGATGCGTCTCGTACTGCTGGGAGTTCTCGCGCTCGTGGTGGTCATTGCATTTGCAAATCCGCTCTACGTTGGAGGAACGGGAATAGGGGCGCGCCTCGCCGCTGCGATCCTGATCGTTCTCTTTGGATTTCTCTTCGTTACAGTGTCGTCGCGCCTGACGGGCGAGATCGGTTCGACGTCCAACCCGATTTCGGGAATGACGGTCGCTACGCTGCTGCTCACCTGCCTCTGCTTCGTCCTGCTTGGGTGGACTGGAAGCAACTATTACGTAACCGCGCTCTCCATCGGAGCGGTGGTGTGTATCGCCGCTTCCAACGGTGGAACAACGTCGCAGGATCTAAAAACCGGATTTCTCGTCGGTGCAACACCGCGCAACCAACAGATCGCAATTCTTGTCGGCTCACTCCTGTCCGCACTGCTGCTCGGTCCAATTCTCCTCAAACTCAATTCCGCCGGTAGTGTTTATGTTCCTGTCGGAATGACGGTGGAGGGAGCCGCAGTTGGCTCCGCGAAGCCAGGCGAACATGCAGATGTCACCACGCTTCACAAGCGTGAAACGATTAACGGAACCAACCTCGGCGCCGCCGACTCAAAGGAATATTTCGTCTGGCATCGCCAGGATGAAAAAGGTGGAAACGCCGAGAAGTATCTGGTGGATGAGGCGGGTACACCGAAGTACTTCGTCGATCCCGGAATCAATGGCGCAATCAGAACACTGCCGAATGGCTCCAACATTCCGAAGTTCGATGCACCGAAGGCAACGCTCATGTCCTACATCATCAAGGGAATCCTGGGCGGCAAGCTTCCGTGGGGACTGGTGCTGCTCGGGGCGATGATCGCAATCGTGCTGGAGATGTCAGGAATACCATCCCTCGCATTCGCGGTTGGTGTGTATCTCCCACTCTCCTCGTCGTCACCAATATTCTTTGGTGGCATGATCCGCTGGCTGGTGGACAAGTGGATCGCAAAGAAGCACGCGGGAAAGAATCTTTCTGAGGAGCAGCTCGTTGCAGAGGGTGACAAGAGTCCCGGCGTGCTCATGGCGTCGGGCTACATCGCCGGCGGTGCGATTGCAGGAATCATCATCGCATTCATTGGAGGTGCGCCGATGATGGCCGGGTTCAATGAAAGGATCGGAAAGTTCGGTGAAACCAATCCGCTGCAGGTGGGAGCCTCTGCGGATATCCTCTCGTTCATTCCGTTCATCATTCTGATGGTCCTGCTCTACTTCACAGGCCGGGAGAAGATCCTCGCCCCGAAGGACAGGGCATAGCACCATCCTGGAATATGGTTCTAGCGGTCAACGGATAACGGTAGACGGTAAACGACCAACGGCCCAACCTACGGAGAAGAGCATTTAGAAATTTGGTCACGCCCTTTTGGGCCGTTGGTCGTTACCTGTTGCCCGTTGTCTGTTGACCGATAACATCGAGCTGCTACTCGAGTTTATCGAGCCGCCGTAATTTCGGCACCCGCCACGCGGTTACGCCGACAACGCCCAGAGTAACAAGCCCCCCGAGAATCACCGAGTTGACCGCACCAAGAAAGCGTGCCGCTACTCCGGATTCGAACGAGCCAATTTCATTCGACGACCCAATGAAAATCTGATTCACCGCGGACACCCTGCCGAGCATGTGTTGCGGAGTGCGGAGCGTCAGGAGCGTGGACCGGATCACAACGCTGATGTTGTCAGTCATCCCGCTGACAACAAGAAGCACCAGCGAAATCCAGAACGAATGCGAAAGTGCAAACGCGATCCAGCAAAGGCCGAACAGTGCGACCGAGATGAGCAGGTTTCGTCCGGCATTCCGAAGAGGCTTGTGCGCCAGGAGAACTGACATCACAACCGCGCCCGCGGCGGGAGCTGCGCGCAGCACACCCAACCCTTCCGGTCCCACTCTGAGAATCTCCGACGCAAAGATTGGAAGTAGTGCCGGCGCTCCGCCAAAGAGAACCGAGAAAAGGTCCAGCATCTGGGCGC
>JACDDZ010000152.1 GCA_013816695.1 Gemmatimonadaceae bacterium | reverse complement strand
CTCGCGGATATCTCCACGAGACAAAGCAAATAATCGACGCGATGGATGTCGGGCCGATCGAGCAAATGGCCGACATGCTCCTGGACCTCCGGGCCAGGAAAGGACGGCTGTTCCTTGTTGGCGTAGGCGGCGGAGCGGGGCACGCCGGCCATGCCGTCAATGACTTTCGCAAGATCGCGGGGATAGAATCCTATTCCCCAAGCGACAACGTGAGTGAATTGACCGCACGAACCAACGACGAAGGCTGGGATACCACATATGCGGCTTGGCTGAAGGTCAGCAACCTGTCGGGCAACGACATGGTTTTCGTATTTTCCGTAGGTGGCGGTGATCTACAAAAAAACATCAGCGCGAATCTTGTCCGTGCAGTTCAATACGCAAAGGAAGTCGGTGCAAAAGTTGTCGGCGTGGTTGGCAGGGACGGCGGATACACGGCGACCGTGGCGGATGCATGCGTCATAGTTCCTACCGTTAACAAGGACGCGGTAACCCCGCATACTGAGTCACTTCAGGCGGTCGTATGGCACCTTCTCGTTTCAGATCCGCGGCTGCAGCTTGCGCCAAACAAGTGGGAATCCGGGAAATAGCAAAAGAGTGACTTACAGCGCCACGGAAAAAGGAAGCACGGTGCGACAAGTCCCGCGCTTTTCGGGAAGCGATTTGGCCGTCGTCGTTCCGACAATGAACAGGCCCGAGCCACTGACTAAATTGCTGGCAAGCCTGGCAGCACAGTCAGAAAGAGTCGGACGGATAATCGTTATTGACGGAGCTGAGAATGCGGAACCGGTCGTAAAGCGTTTCAGTTCCGAATTGCCGGTCGAATACTTTAAGTGTCACCCGCCCAGTCAACTGCGTCAAAGAAATCTCGGCATCGATCAGCTCAATCAGGAGAACCAACTGGTTGCACTCCTCGATGACGACATCGTAGTGCATGACGAGGCGATCGGCAGGATGATTGCTTTCTGGAACGAGTCGCCACCCTCGACGGCGGGTGTCTGTTTCAACGTCGTGAATGGGCTGCAACCGCGGCGGCCGCTTATGGCTCGCATCCGAAATGCGCCTGTTGCGCCGGGGCGCGTATTCAGATCCGGTAATACAACGGGGGTCAGCCACGCTTCCCGCGACTGCCGCGTTCAGTGGCTTCCAGGAGGTGCTACAGTATGGCGAAAGGATGTGCTGTTACGCCGTCGCCATGAAGACATCAAGTCACGCTGGGCAATCGCCGAGGACGTGATCTTTAGCTATCCGATCGGGAAAACCGAGCCGCTGTACGTCTGTGCAAACGCCCGCGTCGATCACGTGCATGTGTCCGACTATACGGTAAAGAGACTGGATTATTATCACGGACGCACGCAGAGTCTATGGTCATATCACTTCGTCAAGTCAAATGACGACCTTTCTCCGTCGCTGTTTCTTGCGACCCTGATATCTCGAGCATTGGGAAAATTCATCGTGCGTGGAGTCTTGCGCCGTGACAGGCCCAGCAGGGAATTCGCCAAGGGACAGGCATCAGCTCTGAGAACGATAGCAGCTGGCTGGATCCGTTCCCGCGGATCTGCTGAACTACTGCAGGAGTTTTAACGGTTTATGGAATCTGTACTATCAGCGTGGTCTCCTCCGGACCGCGCGGAAGTCCCCGCCAACCACACCGGATTTGTAGATGCCGCGAGCATCGTACTCTTTCCGGCGCTCATTTTTGGAACGGCGTTTGTCCAGCAGAGCAATGAGTTTCTCTTCACGCTGGGGCAGACCATGCTCTGGCTGGCGCTATTTGCAGCGGCGGAAATCATCTACGTCCTGCAGCGCGGTGGACGCATACTCGTGGTGCTCACCGGGCTTCTTGTAGTCTTTCGAGCCAGTCGTTTGCTGATCGGTGACGATCCGCGATTTACGGCGGCCTATGAGATGACCAATAACTTGTTCTTCGCGCTTGCCGCGGCGGCGTTGATTATCAGCAAGGGGCCGCGGCTGCATCGGCAGATTGTCACCTTCCTGGGTGTGAGTATACCGGTGATGATCGGCCAGCTGATCGGCTGGCCGGATTGGCTGCACGCGATCCGCACCGACGCACACGGCGAAGGCATCGAAGGGACTCAAATGATGCAAACCCTTTTCAACCCCGATAAGGAGGCCGGTTACACCACAATCCAGTCTCGGCCGGCGGGGCTGCTCCACGCAAACAATTTCCTGTCCGTCGTAATCCTCTTCGCCATGGCGATTCAGTTTGGACGTTCCAGAGGACGCAATCTGTCGCGCGGCGATGTATTCCTTGTTGCCGTGATGGTCCTTGCGATGGCCAAGATTGCGTATCTCGCATTCATTGTCTTCACTGTAGTCCATCTAATCTGGGGCACGTCCGATCAAAAGGCCCTGTTCGGAAAGCGGTGGGTTCTTGCGCTCTCTTTCCTCACAATATTCTACTTTTTCTTTCCGGGCGTTTTCCTTTACGATCTCTCACCCAACAACATTTATTTGAATTACGCTGTTCGCGTTGCGGACCTCCGCGCTGCAATTTCAGGCATTAGTGATATTCAAGTTGGCATCACGGGAATCGGTGGCGAACAGTTGTTCTGGCAAGGGTATAACGCCGGATCTGAATCCGGCTACGCTGCCATCGCGCAGTCACTAAAGTTGTTGGCGCCGATCTTCCTGATCGGTGCGGTAGTTTTCTTCCGGCGGCTTTCGGTCCTCCGCGAGGGCTCGCCTGAAATTGTGGCCATGGCCCGAAACGGGTTTGTGATACTGATTTTAGCACCGCTGGTTACTTCTTTCTTTGGTAACCCATTCTTCTCTTTTGCGATGGGACCTGTATTCTGCCCCTGGTTGGTCTACCATTTTGCCGATCATATGCATGGCGCCGCGCATCCGAAGCATGCCTATATTTGACCCGTGGCCTTCACTGTGCCGCACGCTTGACTTTCGAACCATTGCATCCTTGACCAGAAGACACCCGTGACCGACACGATCAATTCAGCACTACCGCGCGAAAGCGGCGCACTGCAATTGATTGGACTCATAGTCCGGCACCTCCGGTCACTGATCGGCTTCGCCGTTGTGTTCGGCGCACTTGGAATCGCCATGGCTGTGGCCCGGCCGAGGACTTATTCGAGCTTAGCGTCGTTTGTGCCGCAGCAATACAATTCAGATCGGACAGGACTCGGGACAGTTGCAGCTTCGTTCGGTTTGTCGGTGTCAGGAACCGGGCAGACAGAGTCGCCGCAGTTTTATGTCGATCTGCTGACTTCCAACGAAATACTTAGACGCCTTGCATCGGCGACATATACGTTTAGTTCGCCGTCACGCACCACTACGTTGCCGAAGTTTTTGCACCTGGAACAGCCGGATACGGCCATGATGATGGTCAAGACAGTCGAGGTCCTGAGGCGAATGATCGCGGCTAAACCCAATCTCAGGACGGGTGTTGTTTCAGTGACAGTGACTTCCAGGTGGCCGGATCTGTCCGCTCAGCTGGCCGATAGCCTTCTCTCCAGCATAAATACTTTCAATCTCGCGAGCAGACAGTCTCGAGCGACTTCAGAGCGAACATTCGTGGAAGGGCGTCTAAGAACTTATGAAGCGGATCTGCGGGTGGCGGAAGCAGAGTACGAGAACTTCCTGTCCTCCAATCAGCAGACGAGTTCCCCGGCACTCCAGCTCCAGCAGGATCGTATGCGCCGGAAGATCAGCATGCTGCAGCAGGTCGTGACGTCTCTTACCTCCGCGAACGAGCAGGCCAAAATTGATGAGGTTAGAAACACTCCTGCGATCAAGCCGATAGAACTGCCACGTCCTTCACCGATGCCAAACGGGCGCAATACTCTGCGCAGTGGGGCGCTCGCGGCAGTGGGGGGAATGTTGTTCGCGCTGTTGCTCGCCGTAATCAGGGAGAGGCTGAAATTTGCCGCGGACCGCGACGATCCAAGCTTGAATCAGCTTCGCGGCTACATCAGGCGAATTCCGCTCGGCCGCTTGTTGGTTGGGCGGGCGTGAGACCATTGCTCTAGTTTCGCTTCCCGGTTCTTACCCGGAGAACATGGACGCCGATAGCGTCCATTTAACTCTGGTTTCCGGCGTAATACACGCGCGCTCCGCCCTAATGGGTGATCATCGCCTTCAGGCGCGAATACGAAGCTTCAACTTTCCGTGTACGGAGCACACAAACAATGAGACAATTGAGTTGACACCTGCCATGGTGACCCATCCGCCAGCGCGCGCAATTTGCGGAGGCCGCTGATGTGCGGAATCTGCGGTGAATTCTCTCTTCAGGGAGGCACTGCCAATGAAGCGGGGGTGCGCTCCATGGCGGACGCCATTTCTTACCGAGGACCCGATGACAGAGGGTTCCATGTAAGCGGTCCCATCGGCCTTGGCCATTTGCGTTTGTCCATTATTGACACCTCCTCGCGCGGGCATCAGCCGATGTGGACGCGCGACAGGACGATGGCTGTCACTTACAACGGAGAGATTTACAACTTCGCCGAAATCATGCGCGAGCTCGAAGCGCTTGGCTACCAGTTTGAAAGCAACTGTGACACCGAAGTTGTCGTCAACGCGGTTCACGCGTGGGGTGCAGAGGCAGCCGTCGGCCGATTCATCGGAATGTTCGCGTTCGCCATTTGGGACAGCAGGAAGTCCGAGCTAACGCTCGTTCGTGACCGCGCGGGGATAAAGCCACTGTTCTATTACAAGGATGAAAATGTCCTGCTCTTTGGATCCGAAGTGCGCGCGATACTCGCGCACCCGGCGTTCAGGAAAGAGATCGATCCGCGCGGTATTGGACAGTTTTTCGTAAC
>JACDDZ010000151.1 GCA_013816695.1 Gemmatimonadaceae bacterium | reverse complement strand
TATCCCGAGAACCTCGGAAATGCCCTTTTCAGCAATATCTCCCTGGACTACGCAGACACGGCAACGCGCGCGCGGGATCTGACCATCCGGCTGGAAGGTGTCCCCCGTTTCGTTGACGACGCGATTGGAAACCTGACGGCTTCAAATGGGATATACCGCACTGTTGCAATTGAGTCGGTGGATGGTGTCATCGATCTCATCAAGGGAATGGGCGCCGACTTCGTTAAGGGAACTCCGTCACAGGCCCGCTACGCCGAGGCGCAGTCGCACGCAGTAGTTGCCCTCGAAAAACTTTCTGCCTACATCAGGAACGACCTTTCCTCCAAGCCGCAGAAGGATTGGAGAATTGGAAAGACTCTCTTCAACGAGAAATGGAAATACTACCTGCAGATCAGCGAGTCACCTGCGCAGATGCTGAAAGCGGCCGAAGACAGCATGCGCACCACGCGGAGCGCTATGCTCCGGCTCGCAACGCCGCTGCACGCGCGGTGGTTCCCCGGGCACAATCATTCGGCCCTGACTTCCCGCAACAGACTGAACGCGATCGTGAGCGAAGTGCTGGCCCGGATTGGCAACGAACATACAAATCGCGACTCGCTCGTTGAACAGGCTACGCGTGATGCAGTAATGCTGCAGAAGTTCGTAATAGACAAGAAGCTGATGTCGGTCACGGATTTCTCGAATCTCAAGGTGATTCCGACGCCGCTCTTCATGCGTGGTATTTACGGAGTTGCAGGTGCCGTGTTCGCACCCGCGCTGCAGCCTGAGCTCAACACCTTCTATTGGGTCACGCCAATTTCCAGGGAGTGGACGGAAGAGCGCGCCGAGTCGAAGCTGCGTGAGTACAACAAGTACAAGATGCTGACCCTGACGATTCACGAAGCGATTCCTGGTCACACAGTGCAGGGTTACTACGCGAACCTCATCACTCCGGATTGGCGCAGGCTCCTGCGTGCCGTATTCGGGAATACGCCTTACATCGAAGGTTGGGCGGTTTACACCGAGCACATGATGGAAGACATGGGGATGAATGGCGGTGATCCGGTCAAGGCGAGACTGACCAACCTCAAGGGAATGCTGCGCATTTACACAAACGCCATCATCGACATCCGGTTGCAGACAATGGGAATGCCGGGTGATTCAGCCGTTGCAATGATGATCAACGAAGCTTTTCAGGAACGCCCCGAGGCCGAGGCAAAGCTTCAGCGCGCGCAATTGGATTATGTCCAGCTTGTCTCGTACTTCTCGGGCGTGAGCGAGTGGACCAAGCTGCGGGCCGACGTCGAGCGAAGAGAGGGAAAGAAATTCAACCTCTGCCGGTATCACGATACTGTGCTGTTGTACGGTCCGGTTCCTGTTCCTACCGTTCGATCATTGTATTTCGGCGGCGTGAAGCCGACGGCGAATGGGCCGGCCTCGCGGTGTAATTAGCACTAACTGATAACTCACAACTGAAAAACAAAACCCAGAACCTGGTCGTTGACGACTGGTTCTGGGTTTTGGGTTATCGGTTTCTTTCAGCTAAGCCCGACGTACTGGGCTCCCGCTTCCTGGGCGTGAACTACGGCAAAAACTCCTGATGGCTGCAGAACCACTCCCGGAACCAGCATCGTGAGTGCCAGCTTCCGCGCATCTTCGTGTCCCAGTCCATCCGCCTTCATAACGATCGGAACGATGTCGAGCTCGAAAGCGAGGTTACACCCGAGCGCAATTCCACCTGCAGCGATGAACTTCTCGAGTCTTGAATTCGCAAGCACTGGCGGCAGTGCGGAATCACCTCCGCTCACGAGCACGGGATTCACAGTGGTGGCATTGCCGTCGAGGCCGGTGGCTTTCTTCATCGCGCCGATGCCGTATTTATCCCAGAACGACTGCTTCATGGCGAGTACGATTCCTTCATGGCGCATGACGGACACGGCAGCAATCTGCGAATGAGGAACTCCCTGAACTTCGTTTACCTGGGCTTTCCAGATTCCGGCGCGCATCACACCAAGTCCGCTTTCCAGCTCGGGTGAATCGAACACGGCCCTGTTTTTCGCGGCGCTGACGCGCTTCGCCCAGGACAGATCCCACTGATCCTTCGCCGCTGGCGCGATTGTAGTGGTCATCGTTTCCATTTTCGCCGTGAGTGGAATGCCGCCAATCAATGCCGCACCTGCTGCCATCCGCTCAACAAACTCTCTGCGCGTCGTGCTCATCTACCCTCCCTGTTTTAGTCGCTTTTGTCCGACCCGGAAATGTGCGCCTCAGCAGTACGTTTTTTCAAGATGCCACGACGGTCCACTACCCCAGGCTCCAGTGCCATCCTGAGATCGTGGGGAGTCACCGGAAGGGCAAATTCCGTTTCCTTATTCCACCCCAGGGACCAGGCCTTTACCTGGAGCCGCACCTCCTGCACATCGGCTGGCTCACCAAATGGTGTCTTTCGCCAGCGATAACTCTCCCGTAAAATCCGCGAAGTAATCCGCAGACTTGCCATAGACGCGTGCGATGTCAGGGTCACAAAAGCACCGCCCCCCTCACGCGCAGCTCTCGAAAGACGCACCGTCTCCTTTCCACGCGGCTCCGCCCCGGCTAAAACAACAAGCGCAAATCCCCCACATCTCAAAAGCTCTTCCGCGCCGCGCAATGCGTTCTGCCTGTTCCGCGGACGAAAAAGGATTGGCCCCTCTTGCCAGAATTCACCGGCGATCGTCCCCATCGTATCAACCCACACAGCCCGCTCACCATTGGCAACAGCCGTGTGACATGCGCTTCGCAACACAGCAGTCGCTCCACCCCGTGGGTTCCAGACCGCCAGCCGCCCTCGCGGAAAACCGGCTCCGGGCAAAATTCCGTCGAGTTCGGGTATCCCCGTTGCCACCGGCTCCGCAGTCCGGTGCGTGACAGGAGTCGCATCCGGAAAACGTTCTTCAATAAGGTGGCGCAGGTCTAATACAGGAGCGGCAGACATAAGGGGGGAGGGCAGAATAGCCCGAATAAACACCGAAAGCAAGAAGTGCGCGAGCAGGAACCCCCTCAGGCGAGTTTTTTGCCTTTCACACTCCCAAACAAGTCACAGCCTTCGGAGGCATGAATGCGTTGGACACCGGGTGGAAATCGCGGCAATCTGGAAGATCGCCGCGGAATGAGCGGCATGGGAAAGGGACTCGGGATCGGCGGAACGGTCATCGTTCTCGCACTGAGTCTCCTTACAGGGCGCAATCTTTTTCAGGATCTCGGCGTTGAACCGGGCGCCGGCGGCGCCGCGGCGCCGATGACGGCCGCTGATTCAGCTCGCCAGGAAAAACAGGTTGATTTTGTCGTCGACGTCCTGAACGACGCCCAGAATACCTGGCAGAAAACACTCTCCCAAAATGGAAAAGAATTTCATCCAGCCAAGCTCGTCCTCTTCCGCAACTCCACACAGTCAGGCTGCGGAGTTGGACAGTCGGCAATGGGACCGTTCTACTGCCCAGTGGATGAAAAAGTCTATGTGGATCTCGCATTCTACGACGAACTGAGCACACGATTCGGCGCCAAGGGCGATTTCGCGCAAGCCTACGTTCTCGCGCACGAGCTCGGGCATCATGTGCAGCACCTTGTCGGCACGGACGCACAAGTGCGCAGCAGACAGGAAAGCAATCCGGATGCTGCCAATGAACTTTCAGTTCGACTCGAGCTGCAGGCGGATTGCTACGCAGGTGTCTGGGGACATGATGCTGCCTCGCGTGGCAAGCTCGATCCCGGCGACGTTGAAGAAGCGCTCGGCGCTGCATCTGCAGTCGGCGACGATCGCATTCAGCAACAGACACAGGGACGAGTCAACGTCGATGCGTTCACGCACGGCAGCGCCGCGCAACGCGCTGAATGGTATAAGCGCGGAATGGAAAGCGGTGACATGCGCAGCTGCGACACGTTCCAGTAATACCGAAAAGTTCCATCGGATTCTCACAGGTTTTACACGGCTGAGCTGGAACGAATCGCGCCCTTTTCAGGTATCCCGTAATAGCCGCTGCTAGCCAAGAAAACGCGCGGCGAACCCTCACACAGGAGTTTCTGGAAGATGAAGAATATTCTTCGAGTTGGAGCAATCGCAGCAGTAGCACTGGCATTGTCCGCCGGCGCAGCAAGCGCGCAGGGTCTTGGATTCGGCGTTAACGCAGGCGCAGCCATGCCGACCGGCAACACACTGGATTACAACGATATTGGATACAACGTTGGCGCGAGCATTTTCCTTCGCCCGGCCGTTTCTCCGCTCTCATTCCGCATCGACGGCAACTACGCCAGCATGGGTGGCTCGACTGAAAATGCAATCACACGCCCTGACCTGAAAGTCCTGTCGGGAACAGCGAACCTTCAGTTCGGACTCGGCGGCGAAGCAGTAAAGCTGTACGCAGTTGGTGGCGCAGGTGTCTACACAACGCAGTATGAAAGACTCGATCGCTCGGGGATAAAGCTCGGATTCAACGGGGGATTCGGAGTCAATCTTCCGCTGAGTGGCTTCAATACATCGATCGAAGCACGCTTGCATTACATCCAGGCTGATGACAGCGGCCCGGGACTTGGCTACCAGCGTGGATCGGTAACCTTCATTCCGGTTACCTTTGGAATCAACTTCTAAGCAATTTCCAAAATCAACGGGCGTCCAATCGGGCGCCCGTTTTTTTTTAAGGCTCCGTGTCGCCAGAAAGAGCGGATCCATTACATCGTTTGGAAGCTCCCTCCCGCACGCTTTCCACTGTGAATAGGTTTGGAGCGTGACCATCAGACCTTATATCCTCGCCGAAACCACCTGGAAGAATGTGCGCGCGACGAAGTACAGCGTTGC
>JACDDZ010000150.1 GCA_013816695.1 Gemmatimonadaceae bacterium | reverse complement strand
GTGATCGCCAGCGCGCCGCCAGTTTCGGCACAAAATCCACCCACCGGGCGAAGCTTCGTGATACGTGACCCCATTGTATGCACGATCCGCCAGCCTCCGAAAAGAGTGCCAAGCGAAATCATGCTATACGCTCCCACCTCGACCCAGAGAGGAATCGTCTTCGCATCCGGCAAATAGAGATGGTGCCAGATCCCGGTTTGAGTCGCCATCAGACCGTTCACCGACACAAGCAAGCCAACAATGATTCCCATTGTCTTTTGCGCGTCATTACCACCGTGTGCCCACGAGAGGGCGGCGGAGCTGGTCAGCTGCGCAATCTTGAAAAAGCGGTCGACTTTTCCAGGCCCCATTCGTTGGAAAACCCAGTAGACAATCACCATCAGCAGGAAGCCGGCGATCATTCCCACGAGCGGGGAAATGACGATGAATGACAGAGTCTGGATCCACTTGATTCCCCAGGTGATCGCAGCCCAACCGGATTTCGCGACGGCCGCTCCGGCATAGCCTCCAATGATCGCATGTGAGGAGCTGGAAGGAATTCCGTAAAACCAGGTTATCAGGTTCCAGACAATCGCGCCGATGAGGCCACCCAGAATTACGTTCGGAGTCACGATCGCAACGTCAATCATCCCCGAGCCAACGGCCTTAGCGACTGCCGTACCTGTTGTGAAGAGTGCGAGGAAGTTGAAGAACGCCGCCCAGATCACTGCGGCGAGGGGACTGAGTACACGGGTTCCCACGATTGTCGCAATTGAGTTCGCGGAATCATGAAACCCGTTGATGAAATCAAACATGAAGGCAATGAGTACAATCGCCACAACGTAGTAGAGCACTAGGCGTTTTTCAGGGAAATGCTCTGCAGCACGTTACCTACATCCTCACATTGATCGACCGCATCCTCGAGCTTGTCGTACAGCTCCTTCCACTTGATCACTTCGAGTGCGTCGAGTTTGTCGCTGAAAAGGGCACCCATCGCCTCGTGATAAATCGCGTCGCCCTCTTCCTCGAGCTTCTTCAGCTCCCTGCTTCCCTTGTTCACGATCTTCGGATCTTTCATTCCCTTGACTGCTTCTTCGACACGCTGAGTCGCGCGAAAGAGAACGTCGGCCAGCTGCGTCCCGGGGTCGCGTGCAACTGAGATCCGGAATATCTGCGCTCGCCGCGCCGCGCCGTCGATCAAGTCGACAACCTCGTCCAGATGGCTGGCCAGCTCGTGAATATCCTCCCGGTCGAACGGCGTTACAAAAGTCCGGTCAATCCGGTCGATTATTTCGTGCGTCAGGTCGTCGGCTTCATGCTCGAGAACCTTGATGCTCGCAACGTGGGCATCGAGCTGGCCAGGGTTCATGAAAAGCTGATGGAGCAGCGACGCAGCCGACGACATGCGATTGGCTACCTGGGAAAACAGATCGTAGAACTGCTCGTCCCGTGGAATGATCCTCAACTATGGCTCCGGAATGGCGGGTATGTGACGGAAATCTATGAGTCTCCGTCACGCTCGGCTATCGCCCGGCAAGTTGCCCAGTAACAATCCGGTAACAACGACAGCAGAGCCGCAGCAACTACTTGAGCCGAGCCAGCTCTTTCGGGCCCATCATCCACTTCAGGGTTCCGGTTGCTGCTCCCGGTTTCTCCCAAAACCGTATCAGGCAAGCTCCACCTTTCCGAAAAGCGAAGCCTTCCCGCTCCTCGCCCGACAAGAGCCAGGTCGCCAATGACCCGAGATGAGGCTCGTGACCGACAATGCAAATTGTTTCCGACGAATTTCCCGCGGCTAACAAGTCCGGGAACTGCGACACCGGCTTGTCCGGCTCGAGTTCGTCACACTCCTCTATCTCGATTCCCCAGAGCGTAGCGAGGATATCCGCTGTCTGTCGGGCGCGCCTGTACGGACTTGAATAAATCCGCGCGCACTCCGGAACCAGCGCAACCAGACCACGACCCGCACTCCGCATCTGTCGCTTCCCTATGGTAGACAGCGGCCTGAGCGAATCCGGCTTGCCAAGCTTCGCGAAAGCTTCCCGGTCACCCGCGTCGGCGTGACGAACGATTACGATCCGCATCTGATACTCCTGGGTATTTGGCAAAAACTGTTACCACCCTGTCGCCGGGTCGATGTCAGAAAGTAGCCTCGAACGACGACACTTCGTTTCATGATACAAAACACCGCTGCCATTCTCATCGCTCATGACATGTGCAAGGAACAACTGGTTCACTGGGCCAGATACAATGAACGGGCACTCTCGCGATTTACGCTTTTCGCAACAAGATCCACTGGTGAAGCCCTTCTTCAAAGCACCAAGCTGGAGGTTCAGTTGTTAATGTCAGGACCGCTCGGCGGTGACGCACAGGCGGGCGCCCTGATCGCCGAAGAAAGAGTGAGCGCACTCTTCTTTTTCTGGGATCCGCTCTCCTCCCATCCCCACGATGTGGATGTGAAGGCGCTTCTGAGGGTCGCTGTGCTGCACAACGTGGCAGTTGCTTGCAACGCAGCAACCGCAGACTGCGTTATCAGCTCGCCGCTGCTCTTCGATGATAATCATCGCGAATGGTCGAAAGCTTCTCGCCGGCTCACCGGCGTGAACTAGACATCGCAATACCGACCCTTTCGTCTACAAGCCGTTTGTTTTCGAAGATTTTTACAAGAAAAACACCCGCCAGGAACCCGCCAACGTGTGCCCACACGGCAACTCCGCTGGAAACATCAGATCGAACACGCATCAGCTCGGGTAAACCGCCAAGTACCTGGAGCGCGAACCACCAGAGAAGAACTGCCCAGGCGGGAATTCGAAATACCCTGAAGAAAATGATGAAAATGAACAGCATCCTGATTCGCACGCGCGGATACAGTATCAGGTAAGCGCCAAGAACTCCGGAGATAGCGCCAGAAGCTCCAACAGTCGGAACCGGCGATGAAGCCGCGACAAGGATGTGTGCGGCAGATGCAACCAATCCGCAAACAAAATAGAAAACCAGAAAGCGGAAATGACCCATGCTTTCTTCGATGTTATTCCCGAAAACCCACAGGAATAGACAGTTCCCGAGCACGTGCATCCAACCGCCGTGCAGGAACATCATTGTGATCGGAGTGAGAACATTCATGGGCTCGCGGTCCACAACGCATGCAACACCGTCACCGAGCGGCACAGCCAACCCGACCTTCGCCAGATGCGTCAACTCGCCCGGAACCATTCCCCAGTTGCAGACGCTCGCCGCCATTCTTAACTCGTTCTGCGGCAATCCTCCCCCCTGCACAAACATCCATACCGCCAAAATGACGGCCAGAAGTATGTAGGTGACCCAGGGAGTCCTAATTGTTGGCAGTTCATCACTTAGAGGTATCATAAGGCGCTCATTTCTCGGCCATATTGGCAGTTAACCTAGGCCCCGTGCTTGCCATAACCGTAGGCGAAGAAGGTCCCAAGAATACTCAAGTTGAGGTGAAGATGGCAGATAAAGTGATCGGTATCGACCTCGGAACAACAAACTCCGTAGTCGCCGTCATGGAAGGCGGCGATCCGGTTGTCATTCCAAACGCCGAAGGTGGACGTACAACCCCGTCGGTCGTCGGATTCACAAAAGATGGAGAGCGTCTCGTCGGGCAGATTGCAAAGCGTCAGGCGGTCACCAATCCTACGAACACCGTCTTCTCGATCAAGCGCTTCATGGGCAGAAAGATGTCCGAAGTCACGAACGAGAAAGGACGTGTTCCATATAAGGTAGAGTCAGGCACGAACGATGTCGCCACAGTGGAAGTCCAGGGCAAACGCTACACCCCGCCCGAAGTTTCCGCGATGATCCTGCAGAAGATGAAGCAGACTGCAGAAGATTACCTCGGCTACAAGGTCGACAAGGCAGTCATTACTGTTCCTGCCTACTTCAACGACTCGCAGCGTCAGGCGACCAAGGACGCCGGCAAGGTTGCCGGCCTCGACGTGCTCCGCATCATTAACGAGCCGACGGCCGCCGCCCTCGCCTACGGCCTCGACAAGAAGAAGGACGAAAAAATCGCCGTCTTCGATCTCGGCGGTGGTACATACGATATCTCTGTGCTCGAGTTGTACGACGTCGAAGGATCGCGGCAGTTCGAAGTCAAATCCACCAACGGTGATACACACCTGGGCGGAGACGATTTCGACCAGCGCGTTATCGACTGGCTCGTGACTGAATTCAAGCGGGACCAGGCGATCGACCTTTCCAAAGACCCGATGGCGCTGCAGCGCCTGAAGGAAGCCGCTGAAAAAGCGAAGATGGAACTGTCGACAACACAGTCGACGGATATCAATCTTCCCTTCATTACAGCAGACCAGAGCGGGCCGAAGCACCTGAACTATTCGCTCAACCGCCCGAAGTTCGAGCAGCTCGTTGACGATCTCGTTCAGCGCACGATTCCACCGATGGAGCAGGCGCTCAAGGACGCGGGACTCAAGCCCGAAGAAATCGACGAAGTAATTCTCGTCGGTGGATCGACGCGTATTCCGAAGATCCAGGAAGTCGTCAAGAAGTTCTTCGGAAAAGAGCCGAACCGCGGCGTGAACCCGGACGAAGTGGTTGCAATCGGCGCGGCGATTCAGGGAGCGGTTCTAACAGGAGAGCAGAAGGATGTTCTTCTCCTGGACGTGACGCCCTTGTCGCTCGGAATCGAGACGCTCGGCGGAGTTACAACCGTGCTCATTCCACGCAACACTACGATCCCAACCAAGAAGAGCGAGACCTTCTCGACGGCTGATGACAATCAGACGACCGTGGAAATTCACGTTCTCCAGGGAGAACGCGAGCTCGCCACTTACAACAAGACCATCGGAAAATTCCAGCTTACCGGAATTC
>JACDDZ010000149.1 GCA_013816695.1 Gemmatimonadaceae bacterium | reverse complement strand
GAACGGCATTACAAGGTGGCAACCGGGGTACAGCGTATTCTCCAGCGCTACAAGGAGTTGCAGGACATCATCGCGATTCTGGGTATGGACGAGCTTTCGGAAGAAGACAAGCTCGTCGTCGGTCGCGCGCGCAGGATCCAGCGTTTCATGTCCCAGCCGTTCGCAGTCGCCGAGCAGTTTACCGGTATCGCCGGCAAGTACGTGAAGCTCGAAGAGACGATCTCGTCGTTCGAGCGGCTCGTTGCCGGTGAGTTCGACCAGTATCCGGAGCAAGCTTTCTTCATGGCCGGCGGAATCGACGACGTTGTCGAGCGCGCCGCGCAGCTCGCGCAGGCGTAAGGACGGTGCTCAAGGTTTCCGTTATTTCGCCTGAGAGCGTCCTGTTCGAGGGCAACGTCGACTCCGTCGTCGCGCCCGCGTTCGACGGCGAGATTGGAATCCTCCAGGGTCATGCTCCGCTGATGACCCTGCTTGGCAAGGGCGAGCTTCGTCTTGGGGATCTCGGTACTGGCCGCAGGTACAGCATCGAGGGCGGGTTTTTGCAGGTCGCCGATGATGAGGTCCGGGTTGTGACGGAGAAGGCGACCAAACTCTAGAGAGTCTCCGCGACTGGAAAACGAACGCGGGCACTGTTTGATGGCGGACACCAGTTGTGTCCGCCTTTTTGCCATCCCATTCTTGACTTGCCCCTGTTCACGAAGATATAAATTGACATGGCTCAGGCGTTGCCGGCATTTTGGCGTGCCCCTGTTATGTCCTCACCCTCACTCACGCAGGATCGGCTGACATGAAAAAACTTGGTTTGCTATTTGTTCTCGCTGTCTTTTCTGCTTGCAAGACCGACACATTTACGGACGTTCCCACCAACTCGAACTTTTACTTCGTCCGCCTCACACCTAGCGCCGCCAGCCTTGGCGTGGGCCAGACGCAACAGGTTTCAGTCACCGCGTTCGACGCGGGTCCGTGTGGGGCAGGTCCGTGCAGTCCGGTGACGCCCGGAAATGTCATCACGGTCGCCGGGACTCCAACATACAGGTCAACTGATACGACCCGCGTGAGGGTCAGCTCGTCCGGTCTTGTTACGGCAATTGCGACCGGCACCGCAGGCGTCATCGCCACTCTTCAGGATATCCCGGGCTATCTGAGCGCGCCTTCCGTTACTCGGGTTGATACCGCGTTTTTCACGGTGACCGCTACCCCCGTTTCGCTGGCCAGCCTGACACTTACTGCTAACAGAAACACCACGGGCGCGGGCTCGCCTGACACCTTGATCGTAACGCTGAAAGATGCAGCGGGCGTAGTCATAAACACGCAGCAAGCCGCGACAATAACCGGCACCAATGTCGGGCGGCCCAAGTTCTATACGAGCAACCCGGAAATCGCTACTGTTGGACTGACCGGTATCATCTCTGGGGTTACACCCGGTGCCGCAACCATTACCGCCGTAATTTCGGTGGGTGGCGCGATAAAAACGGCTACCTTCCCAATTACAGTAACGGCTCCCGTCACTGGAACCTTCGCTATTACCACCGCCACGTCAGGCACTGGCATACTCTTCTTCCCTTCTACGCTTACCGTGTCTGCTACACAAGCGAAGCTCGAGGGCAGAACCGGGGCGACAGTGACCTTTTCCGTGACGTCCGGAACATTCAGCACTACAACAACGCCAAACAGTACCCAGTGCTTTAACGTCACTTTCGCGAATCCTGCTGCGGCGCAGGCGACGACTCCGACTGGTTTGTCCGGGAACATCGGCACGGGCGCGGCAGGATCTGCGAACGGCCCGCTATGCAGTGGAAGTCAGTCCCGCCTCTTTACCACTCCGGGTACGTACACGTTTACCAGCACGACCAACGGGGCGGCAGGCACGCTCATCGTCCAGTGAGCGGGCGCTCGCTGGTCTCACATCAACCTTTTCGCCAGCTGCTTTCGCGAAAGGAGGGTTTAATGGAAATGTTTCGTTCGTTCCTGGCAATGTCTGCGGTGCTCTTCGCCATGCTTGTTCCAGCCGCATCCTTTGCGCAACAGACCACGGGCACTATCAGCGGGGTGATCCGCGAGCAGGGCTCCGGTAAGCCTCTTGAAAACGCGCGAGTTTCGGTAATTGGAACCAACATCGTCACTGGTTCCAACGCTGACGGCACGTTCACTCTCCGCGGCGTTCCCGCGGGAAGGGTGGAGTTGCGGGCACTGGCACTCGGACATTCTCCTCAGAAGTTGACCGTCACCGTGGCTCCGGCCAGCACTGCACGGGCTGATTTTACGGTGGCTTCTGCTGCAGTCCAGTTACAACAGGTTGTGACAACCGCTACCGGGCTGGAGAGAAAGGTCGAGGTCGGCAATGATGTAGCACAGATCAACGCCCGGCAGGAGGTTGCAGAGCATCCAATCACAAATATCACCGACCTGCTCAATGCGAAGGCTCCCGGAGTCCAAGTGCTCGGGGGAACAATGACTGGTACGGGGCAGCGCATCAGGATTCGTGGAACCAACAGTCTCTCCCTCGATAACGCTCCGATCTTCATTATCGACGGTATTCGCATGGAGGCAGCGACCGGCTCTTCCAGCATCGGCATCGGCGGATCGAGCCCAAGCCGTCTGAGCGATATCGATCCGAACCAGATTGAGAACGTTGAAATCATCAAGGGCCCGTCGGCGTCTACACTTTACGGTACCGATGCTGCCAATGGAGTCATCGTCATTACGACCAAGCGGGGAAAGGTCGGCAATGCAAAATGGAATGTCTTTGCGCAGCGTGGCAGGCTGTCAGACAGAAATACGTATCCTACAGCTTACACAATTTTCGGACGCGCTCCATCAGGTGCGCTAAGGACAACTGCCAACAATAATTGCGCGCTTGTAGATGTGTCTTTCGGCCGTTGTATTGTGGATAGCGTCGCGGCATTCAACCTGTTCGCCGACAAAGAAACAAGGCCGTTCGCTCCTTCCTATCAGGAAGAGTACGGCGCCGATGTATCCGGCGGCTCGGAAACGATCCGCTACTACGTCCAGGGTTCCTATAACGGAGAAATCGGCGTCTATCGCGTCCCCAAGTTCGAGGAGACCCGACTTCTCGCACAGAATGGCTTCATTCCGGGTGAACAGCTCAGGCCAAATGCGCTCTTCCGCTACACATTCCGCGGAAACATGAACATCCAGCTCAATCCAAAGGCGGATGTAGCGGTTTCCAGTGCGTTTATTTCCAGCACGCAGCGGCTTCCGCAAACGGAGAACAACTCAACCGGTATCACATCCAACGGCTATGGTGGTCCGGGATATAAGACGAACGGTCCCGTCTCCACAGGGGCTCCGCCGCGATTTGGATATCGCTTTTTTACTCCTGGCGACTCGTTTCAGGAAACTGTCGGGCAGGAAATTGCGCGGTTTATCGGTAGCATCGCTCCAAACTGGCGGCCGTTGAACTGGCTTACGGCGCGCGGCAATTTTGGTGTCGATTTCACCAACCGTGTGGACAGCGACCTGTGTCGCAATGGTCAGTGCGTGGATTTCAGCACCACTCGCCAGGGCTTCAAGTCAAACAACCGTACAAACTTTTTCCAGTATACGACTGACGTAAGCACAACAGCCCAGTTTCAGCTAAGCCGCGCGATCTCCTCGAAAACAACTGGAGGCGCTCAGTATTTCCGTCGGACTTTCCATCGCAATGGCGCGAATTCCTCAATTCTTCCGCCGGGAGCCACAACAGTAACTGCCGGTTCGGTCTTTGGCGGCTCGGAAGCCACCGACTATAAGGTTACTGCAGGTCTGTTTCTCGAGCAGACGCTGGCTCTGAACGATCGCTTGTTCCTTACGGGAGCATTTCGCGCTGACAACAACAGTGCGTTCGGTGCACAGTCGAGCGTGGCTATTTATCCGAAACTCCAGGCTTCATGGGTTGTTTCGGAGGAGCCATTCTTCCCGAAACCGGATTTTATTAGCCAGTTGCGTCTTCGCACCGCGTATGGCCAGTCGGGTACGTCGCCTGGTGCCAACGATGCTTTGGCCTTTTTCGCTCCGACGAGCGTAAATCTGTCTGACAATCCACAGGCCGCTATCGTGTTCAGCGCCATTGGTAATCCCAACCTCAAGCCCGAACGCGCAACCGAGCTTGAAGGCGGCTTCGACCTCGACATGTTCGACAATCGGATATCGCTTGGACTAACCGGTTACACAAAGCGTACGCACGATGCACTCCTGTCGCGTATCATTGCTCCTTCAGCCGGCGTTTCCTCGGCACGGTTCGAGAATGTCGGATCTGTCAAGAACAGTGGACTTGAAGTGAGCCTCCACGGTCAGGTTATCGATACGAAGATGATCGCTTTCGACGGGACGCTGAATTACGCGGTCAACAGCAACGAGCTTGTTTCACTTGGTGGCATTCCGCCAATTATCGGCACCGAAATCCGCGAGCTCGAGGGATATCCCTTGTTCGGAGCATGGGGGCGTCCGATTCTGAGTTTCACGGACATCAACAAAGACGGTATTCTCACCGCAAATGAAGTGGTAGTAGGGGACTCTGCCGTCTTCCTGGGGAGAACTTCCCCGAAAGTTGAAATGACTTTCAATCCCGGCTTTGACTTATTCAATCGCCGAGTCAGACTGACCGCCAGTGTTGATCATAAGGCGGGCTACGTGCTCAAAAACTCGACAGAACGCATTCGTTGTCAGTCGCGTCTCAACTGTCGCGGCATCGCTGATCCATCAGCTCCCCTTGCAGAACAAGCAAGAGCTGTTGCGCTGCGGGATCACCCTGCCAGAACGCAGGCTGGGTACTGGGACGATGGCAAGTTCACGAAGCTCCGTGAGGTTGCAGTTACCCTGCGCTTGCCTGATTCCTGGATGCGCACAGGATTCCTTAACGGCAACAAAATGAGCGT
>JACDDZ010000148.1 GCA_013816695.1 Gemmatimonadaceae bacterium | reverse complement strand
TGACGCGCTTCACCGTTCACAGTCAACGCTCCGTACGCCTCGGGCGATCCCGTTCCGGCGAAAATATCGGCTGACATGAAATAATCCCTGTCGTCAGAATTGAAAACCGAAATACCGCGTCCGATCAATCCGCCTACCTGGATTCCCGTTCGAACGTCCTGCGCGCCGTCCAGCGTCTCGAAACCGGTGGCGCTCAGGAAGCGAACACGGCGGTACCCGAGCAGGGCATTCAAGCGTGTGCTTCGGAGTCCGCTATACCTGTTGAAAAGGGCTGTCGTTGTATCCGGGAGTATCAGCGAATCCCGGATTACGACCGGGTGATCCGATGTCTTCTCGCGCTCCCGCGACAGCGATCCGCCAACGAAGAAGAGTTTTCCCGGAGGGCCTACGCGTACAACTCCTCCGATGTCACCGAACTTCCGCTTCACGAGGAGTGCTGCCGGTAGCTCATTCCTGCGCGTGAAATACCTGTACTGGATTTCGTCGCCCGCTGTGGTGCGCCAGGAAAATCTCTGGAGGTCTGTAAAGAATGGGTGGCTGGCTTCGATCTGCCAGGTATGTCCAATGTTCCGGCGGGTCGCAATTGCAGACAGCTGGTAGGGACGTCCAAGAAGTTGATAGTCAACCAGTCGTGCCGTCACTTCGTCCCTGAAAAACTTCTTATTCCTCCACTCGACTGCCGCATAAATCGCTTCGCCCATCAGGTTAGCTTCACCAAACTTGAGGGAACGCAGTTTGGGATCCTTTGACGCAACTGCGCCGCCAATAATCAGCGAAATTTCATCGACCGTCGTAGCGACGATGCGCACTCCACCGGCCGTGTCGTGATAGGCGGACACGAACGCTTCGGCCAGGAAAGGCTGCGCCCGGAGAATGCGCTCCGACTCGGTTCGCCTGAGCTCGGTGCATCTGTCTCCAACTGCGAGCGCGAGATAGCGCCGGATGATTGCCGGATTTGTAGTGGAGTGAAGCTTCCGGGCGGTGAGAATCGCCTTGCGAAAAATGGCAGGCCCGCTCAACTCGAAGGATGGGTTCGACTGGACCTGAATGCTGTTGACGATTTCGCCGCTGCAGCGAATTGCGCCGGCAAGAGTCGCGGCTGCGGTATCAGCCTCCTGCGCGGACAACACCGTCGGTAGAGAGGCGCTAAATTGCACACAGGTGAAGCCCGCCAACCATCGAATCCTTCGTGTCATCTAACTCCAGAATGAAAAACGGCACGCCAGATTCACGAGCCGCCCGGTTGGTCGCAGTCACCACCGGCATACGCCGGGACGATGACGCTGATCGAGTGGGCTTGTCCACCTCATACCTTCAAGCACTTAAAAATGCAGGGCTCATACCAGTCCTGTTACCGCCAGTCTACGATTCGTCCACCGCCAAATCCACCCTCGAAAGGGTCGACGCTCTCCTCCTTACAGGAGGTGGCGACGTGGACCCGTCTTTTTACGGCCATACTGCAAGGCACGAAGTGCGGAGATTGAGCCGTGCCCGGGACGAATCCGAGATCTCGCTGATTCACGCAGCCCGCACGATGCGAATGCCCACCCTGGCCATCTGTCGCGGAATTCAGGTAATCAACGTAGCCCTGGGTGGAACCCTGGTGCAGGACATAAGTTCGGATTGGCCCGGAGCACTTCCCCACGATTCGTCGGTGAGGTCAACAAGGTCGCACCCGGTCAAGCTTGAGGCTGGTTCTCTCACGGCAATGGCGCTTCAGGTGACCGAGCTTCACGTCAACTCGCTTCACCATCAGGCAATCGACAAGCTGGCCGACGGACTGCAGATAACGGGGCGCGCGCCAGACGGAATTGTCGAGGCGGCTGAAAGTATCGATCCAGACTGGTGGGCTCTATGCGTTCAGTGGCATCCCGAGGATCTGGTGGAGGATGCGCAATCGCCCGACCGGGGAATTTTTGCCGCCCTGGCCGATCGCATCAATAAGTAGACATGCGACCCGAGTCAGGCAGGCCGCTCAAAGTCGTGCATATCGATTCAGGGAAAAACTGGCGCGGCGGACAGCGACAGGTATACCTGCTGGCGAAGGGAATGCGCGATCGCGGACATGAACCTCTAGTCATAGCCCCCGCCGCTTCCCCTCTGCTTGAAAAGGCCCGCTCTGCGGGTCTCGCAGCCACGGCCGTTTCGACGCGGGCCGAGTGGGATGTACTCGCTGCAAAACGAATTCGAAGCCGGCTGCGTGCGTGGCGTCCCGACATAGTTCACGCCCATGACGCGCGATCGCACTCGATTGCAATGCTCGCTCTCGGGACCAACAGCCGCACTCCACTTCTTGTCACACGCCGCGTTTCCTTCGCGCCGCGACTCGCTCGGGTGAAATACGGCGGCCGCGTAACCAGGTTCATTGCAATTTCGCAAGCAGTGAAAAAGGCGATGATGATCGCAGGAGTTGCTCCCGACAAGATCGATGTCGTCTATTCGGGAGTCGCCGAGCCGCGAATCGAACAGCGCAGGGATTGGCGCAAGGAACTCGGATGGCCGGACGATACTCTTGTCTGTGGAGTTGTCGGCGCCATGACGGGCGAAAAAGGAATCGGACTGCTCCGAGGAATCATCACTCGCCTGCCAGCCTCGATAGCCGGAAAGTGCGGAATTGTATTTCTAGGAGCTGACGACACCGGCCAGCTCGACGCTTCGGGAATGCTGGTCCATTGGGCTGGGTTTGTGGACGAGATTTCCGACGCCATGGCGGGACTGGACATGCTATGGCACCCGGCTACGTCCGAGGGCCTGGGCACTTCGGTCCTCGATTCGCTCGCTCTGGGTGTCGTGCCTGTTGCCTTTGCGACCGGTGGACTGTCTGAAACCATCGAGGACCGGATCAGCGGTCTGCTGGTTCCGCCGGGAAACCTGGACGAATTCGCGTCCGGAATCTCCCGTCTGGCCACCGACGCTGGGATGCGGGAGAAGTTGGGCCTCAATGGCCGAAAGCGCGCCAGTCAGTTCAGCGACGTGAGTATGATCGAAAACAACATAGCCGTGTACTATAGAGTGCTTGAGGGTGGTATTCTGTAGAGGTGTTTCTATCTTGTGATATCCCATCGTAACGACGAGAGAACGCTTGCTGTATATCTGCATCCCTACGTACAACGAAGCCCCTACTGTCGGGGTCCTGCTCTGGCGCATTCGCAAGGTGTTCCAGGGCTTTTCGCGCGAGTATGAAATCCTGATTTACGATGATGCCAGCACCGACGGCACGTCCGACGCGCTCAAGCCCTACAGCGAAGTGATCCCGCTGACGGTGATCAAGGGCATCGAGCGAAAGGGCTACGCCCACGCCGTGAGCGCGCTTGCGCGCGAAGTTTCCCGGAAGACGAAATACGCGCGGCGCGATGGCATGCTGATCATGCAGGCCGACTTTACCGATCAGCCGGAACACATCCCCGAACTGGTAAAGCGCTTCGAAGGAGGCGTTGATATCGTCATCGCACAAAGCGATGCGCAGAAGGCGCCTGTTGCCGTTCGCCGCATGTATTCGATGGCCTCACGCGTCCTCCGCCTCTTTGTCAAAACCGGGGGCGTCCGGGATCCTTTCCGCTCCTATCGCCTCATTCGCATCAGCGTGATTCGCGAGCTGCTCAAATCCCTCGGTACTCAGCCGCTGCTGACAACCGATGGATGGGCCGCGGACGCCGAGCTTCTGCTTCGTGCCGCGAAATTCGCGCGGAAGATCGACACCGTTGCCCTCGAGACGCGCTATGACCTGCGCATGCGCGAAACCCGTGTGCGTCCGTTCGTCGACGCGATGCAGGTCTTTCGCTTTGGCCGCGCCGCGCGCGCCGCGGGACTGCAGATGGATACTGGCGCGTGATCAGTGTCAAAGCTGCAATCACGGGGCTCATCACCCTTGCCGCCAGCCTTCAGGGAACGGATCACGCGACCGCTCCAGTCAAGCTGGGTTCGGCAGCGTCTGTTGCGCTGCCGGTTCCCTTCAACGTCGGCGAGCGCTTCGACTACGAAGTCCGTTTCGGTCCGCTCAAGGTTGGTGATGGCCACATGGAGGTCACTGCGCGCGAAACAATTCGCGGCCGCGATGCCTGGCATACGGCGTTCTGGGTGCATGGCGGAACATTCTTCTACCAGGTGAACGATGTTCTTGAAAGCTGGATCGACGTCCAGACCTTTTCGTCGCTGCGCTTCATTCAGCAGCTCGAGGAAGGCTCACAGGATCGCGAGCGTCATTTCGAGATCTATCCTGATCGCGGCTACTTCGTAGAGTCGAAAACGGTCAAGGGCAAGCTTAAGACCGGCAACCAGGAAAAGACAGTCGAGAATCCGCTGGACGACGGAAGCTTCCTCTTCTTCATCCGCACAATCCCGCTCAAGGTTGGCGAGACGTATTCGTTCAATCGCTACTTCCGGCCAGACCGCAACCCGGTTCGCGTGCGAGTGCTTCGCAAGGAGCGCATCACCGTTCCCGCGGGTACGTTTGACGCAATCGTCCTGCAACCTGTGATCAAGACGAAGGGAATTTTTTCCGAAGATGGCCGCGCTGAGATCTGGCTTTCCGACGACGAGAGACGCATCATGTTGCAGCTCAAGTCGAAACTCTCTTTCGGTTCCCTCAATCTCCATCTCCGATCGTTCTACATTCCGCCGGCAAACCAGACGACGAAATAAAGTCGGCCCCGCAGGCTAACGCCGAGGCCGACCTTTCGCGCGTGAAGACAGTTCCCATCAGCCGGCGGCCGAACAAGGTAGCCGCTGAAGAATTTGCAGCCCCGCCCGGCCCCGATCGCAGCTTCGACGCTTTTATCGGCTCGCTCCCTGACGTTCTTGTCGCCAGGGACTTCAGGCTGGTCGTCGACGCCATCGTCAAGGCGGCAAGAGCGCACAAGGGAATCGTTGTAATGCTCGGCGG
>JACDDZ010000147.1 GCA_013816695.1 Gemmatimonadaceae bacterium | reverse complement strand
CCGCCTTCGTGAAGCAATTGAAGAAGGCGAGCTCGATGCATATCGCGCGATTGTTGAGTCGCTGTCCGCGCGTGAAGATGTGATGGACATCGCGGCCGCAGCGATGAAGATCGCGCACCAGAGCACGTCCGGAGCAAAGCGTGCGCGCAAGCCGGTGAACGCGCCTTCGATGGACGATTCAGACGAACGCGGAACCAGGAAGGGAAAGCGGGAGCGGGACCGTGAGCGCCCCGAGAAGAAGGCGTTCAAGGAAGGAACGGGCGGGAAGAAGCGCCCGCGTGAATCAAGCGCACGAGATGCCAAGGTTACACGGATTTATGTTGGCGTTGGCCGCAACCGAAAGACACGTCCTGCCGATATCGTTGGCGCAATTGCGAACGAGACCGGCATAGATGCGCGATCGATCGGGTCGATTGAAATTCTCGAGGATCACACCTACGTGGAAATTCCGACCCACTCGGTCAAGACGGTCATCACTGCTCTGCGCAAGACGACGGTCCGTGGTCAGCGCGTGACGGTTCGCGAGGAGCAGTAGCAGGGTCAGGAAAAAACCGGCATCTTTGCTTCACAATCATCAACACGGTGGAGTCGATGCTTCTTAGATTCGTTCTTGTGGCTGTTTCATTCGCGCTTGCCTGCGCGCCCGTGTCGAACGTGAGCACTCCTCCATCTCCGGTCGTTTCTCCCGCCGCCGCAGCTGAAGTTGCCGCAGCGCGGAACGCCGAGGAGACAATGATTCGCGCGCTCGCGGGCCGTCTGGACCTGGACCGATACAAGGCGACGATCAAGGGGCTCACCCAGTTCGGAGATCGGCGACAGGGAACTGATCGCAACAAGGCCGCTATCGACTGGATCGAGGTACAGCTCAAGTCGTATGGATGTAACAACACCGAGCGTCTCAGGTACGACTATCAGCCGGCGCCGCGCCGTGCGACTTCGAATGCAGCGGACCCCCAGTTGATCAATCCAGCGAACGCGCCAGTTCCGCGAATTGTCGGTGGCGGTCGCCCTCGCGGAGTTCGTACCCGTACCGGGGTGAATACGGATTCACTTGCGCAGCCCGATGCAAAGCTCCGCGCAATCAATGCACAGCCAACGACACCGGGCCCGCGTGAGGAGGTGTACTGCACGAAAGTCGGGTCTACGCATCCCGAAGAGATGTACATCGTCGGCGCGCACATGGACGGTCACGGCTGGGGCGAAGCCGCGAATGACGACGCATCAGGTACCGCAATCGTCATGGAGCTTGCGCGGATTTTCAGCGGTCCCGATGTGCACACCGACCGCTCGATCCGTTTCATCCTCTGGAATAATGAAGAGACCGGCTTGAACGGCGCTTATGCGTACGTCGCCCAGCGGCAGGCCCTGCAGGGCAAAGAAAATCCCCATGGCTCGGGCCGGTATCCGGAACCCAGGTGGCTGGGCATGATCCAGCATGACATGATGATGTTCGATCATGGAATGCCGAGGGCGGATGGGACTATCTCTCCGGTACAGCGCGCGGAGGCGGACGTGAACATCGAGTTTCAGGGGAGTGCAAAGTTCGCAGTCGAAGCGCAGTCGCTGGCCTGGAGGTTTCATGCAGCCAATGAGAAGTATGCGACGGATTATCCCGCGGCGGTTGGTTCTCACATGACCAACACGGATTCGACGCCGTTCATGGATATCATCCCTTCTATTAGTCTGCGCGAAAATGAACGAGGCACGCAGATTGGCAGCGGTTGGGACCCACACTGGCACCAGCCTACCGACATATTTTCGACATTTTCCGACAAAGATTTCAAGCTCGGGTTGAATGCCGCACAAACGACACTTGGCGCAGTCGCCGAGCTTGTTGGAACGAGAGTCACGCGATAATGACAATGAAGATCATCGTTGACCAGTCGCGGTACCTCCTCTGGTTTGCGGGGCCGATGCTCGAGGGGCTGAATGATTCACATCTCGCACTCGAGCCTGTGGCGGGAAACAAGAGTGCGGGCTGGATTCTCGGGCACCTTGCAGTGTCCGGCGATTTCGCGCGGCGGGTGCTCGGCCGAACACCCATTTGTCCAAGAGAGTGGCGCGCTACGTTCAGTCCGGGAACGCAGGCGTCGGATACGGAGGCGGCTGCATATCCACAAATGGAAGAACTCGTCAGCGCGTTCCTCGATGTGTACAAGGATTTACCCGACGCATTAATGACCGCTGATGATGCTGTGCTTAACGCGCCGAATCCGTTCGAGCCAGCGCGCCCGGGATTTCCAACCACGCTGGAATTCATTTTGTGGATACTGAGCGGACACCTCGCCTATCACATCGGTCAGCTGGGAGATTGGCGCCGGGCCGCCGGACTTGGCCACAAGAGCCACATCTGATCAGGGGAAGCAGAGTGACCGCTATTCCAAGCTGGCAATCCCGCTTTCTGTCTCGCGCTGTCGCAAAGCTTATTCGACGCGAAGACTGGGGCGGCGAATGGCGGCTAAAAATTCTCGCGCGAGCGGTCTTTGGAGCGCCTGCGCCTTATCGGTGGCTCACGGCTTACGGCGTGAAAGTGGAGAAGAGCACCGGCGCGGCCGGAGAGTGGATCAATCCCAAGGAGCCCAAGCGTGGCGTGGTTTTGTACATACACGGCGGCGGATATGTGTCCTGTTCCGCAAAAACCCATCGTCCGCTTACCGCGGCTCTTGCGCGCAGGACCAGAAGAAAGGTTTTCAGCGTCGAGTATCGGCGGGCGCCCGAGGCGCGGTTTCCCGCGGCCCTGGATGACGTAATCGCGGCTTATCAGTTCGTGCTCGCAAACATTCCCGTTGACGAACCCGTGGCGATTGCGGGCGACTCGGCGGGGGGCGGGCTCGCACTGGCGCTCGCGATGCACGCTCGCGATGCCGGGCTGACGCAGCCGGCTTGCGTCGTCCTGTTCTCCCCATGGACCGACCTGGAA
Source organism: Gemmatimonadaceae bacterium (assembly GCA_013816695.1). The sequence continues at coordinate 1,967 of JACDDZ010000147.1, read as the reverse complement.
GGAACAGGTGCGTCTCTCACAGCTAACGACGGGAAGTGCGCGATGTTCCGACCGCGCAACATCGAGCAGTTCGCGAAGATATATCTCGGCGATGTTTCTCCACGAAACCCGAAAGCGTCACCGCTGTTTGGCGCTGCGAGCAACCTGCCCCCCGTACAGTTCCATGTTGGGATTACTGAACTTCTGCTCGATGATTCAGTGCGGGTGCACGAGAGAATCCTGCAGACTGCTGGTTCGTCCGAACTTCTTTATAACGATTCGTTCCATGGCATGCAGGTAGTGACACCGATTCTACCGGAGGCGCGCGAGTCGCTACAGGCAGCGGCGGAGTTCATGGTCCGCCACTTCGAGCGAGTGTAGGGCCACTCGACCGGCGCCATCGCCAGTCAAGCGAAAGGTTACCCCTTAAATGCTCTATCTAAACAGGGGATATCCCTGCGCCACGCATTGATTTAGGTGCTCCGTCAGGGCATTATTCAAGGCTGTATCCTAACTACTATAGATGCCCGTTCCACTACTCGATCTCAAAGCCCAGCACGCCACAATCCGCGACGAAGTAGTCTCGGCAATGATGCGCGTCGTCGACGACCAAGCTTTTATCCTTGGGGACCCCGTCGAGCACCTTGAACGTCAGGTGGCTAAGCTGAGCAATACCAGGCACGCAATAGGCTGTGCAAACGGTACCGACGCCATCCTCCTCGCGCTGCGCGCACTCGGCATTGGCGTCGGCGACGAAGTCATTACCACACCGTTCACGTTCTTTGCCACTGCAGGTGCGATTCACAACGTTGGCGCCAGGCCTGTTTTTGCCGACATCGACGCCGCCAGCTTCAACCTTAATGCCGATGCAGCAGCGGCTGTAAAAACGAGCAAGTCAAAGGCAGTCATTCCTGTCGATCTCTTCGGGCAGATGGCGGAGCTCGAGCGGTTTACCGCCCTTGACCTTCCGATCATTGAAGATGCAGCGCAGACCATTGGGGCGCGCCGCGACATGCCGGCGAGCCGCGTGCGCGCGGGTGAGAGTGTAACGATTGGAACATTCAGTTTTTTTCCGTCCAAGAACCTTGGAGGGTATGGCGACGGCGGAATGATGGTCACGCAGGACGACGAGATCGCCACCCGCCTGAGAAAACTTCGCGTTCATGGTGGACTCAAGACCTACCATCACGAGATGGTCGGTTATAACAGCCGCCTGGACGCACTCCAGGCAGTGGTCCTCTCCGCCAAGCTTCCGCACCTGGAAGCCTGGAGTGCAGCCCGCCGTGAGCATGCGAAGTATTACGACGATGCGTTTGCCGATCTTGGGGGTGTGCGCACGCCGCCGATTGATAAGCGAAACGAGTCGATTTACAACCAGTACACCCTTCGGGCGGAAAAGCGTGACCAACTTCAGGAGCACCTGAAGGGGCGCGGCGTCGGTTCGGCGATTTACTATCCCGTTCCGCTGCACCTGCAGCCCTGTTTCGACTATCTCGGCCACAAGAAGGGCGCATTCCCCGAGAGTGAGAGGGCTGCGGCAGAAGTTTTATCGCTGCCCGTTTACCCGGAGCTGACGCGCTCGCAGCAGGATGAAGTCATTGAAGCAGTACACGATTTTTACAGGCACTGAAATGAAACAGCAACTTCTCGATAAAATAGAAAAACGCCAGGCGACAATCGGTGTAGTCGGCCTCGGCTACGTCGGCTTGCCGCTGGCGCTGGAGTTTGCACGCGCAGGGTTCAAGGTGATCGGCTATGACGTGAATGAGCGTGTGACAAAGCAGCTTATGTCGGGCAAGTCGCACATCATGGACGTAAAAACGCCCGATCTTGCCGAGTATGTAAAGAAAGGACTTTTCGAGGCGACCGCCGATGAAAGCCGTCTTGGAGAGTGCGATGCGATTTCGGTCGCAGTTCCCACGCCGTTGGCCAAGACGCGCGACCCTGACATGAGCTATGTGCTGGCTGCCGCGGACGCCATTGCGCGC
>JACDDZ010000146.1 GCA_013816695.1 Gemmatimonadaceae bacterium | reverse complement strand
CGTTGCGATTATCGAGGTGGTGGACTTCGAGGCCATCGCTCGAATCGTGACTGAACAGATTTCTACCGTACCTGGACTCCAGCTCACGAATACGCTTACGGCATTTCGTACCTACTCGAAGCAGGATATCGAGCAGGCGTGGGACATCGGAATAGAGTGACTGGAACCCAAGCGCGTAAAACGCGCTGAAGATTTGAGCTTCGACGCAGCAGCACGAGACGCCCTCCGCTTCATCCGACAAGTCCGGCCACTGGCGGCAGCGGTAGAGTCAGCGCCGATGGCGGGCGAGCCGTTTGCGCCGTCAAGCGATCCACCAATCCTGCGCGTGGCGGAGATTCTGGAAGGCGGCGAAATGCGCGCAATTCCGGTGGAACGGGATCCGGCCGTGGAGGAAGGATTTGCTGCGTTTCTCGATGGATCGCAGAGAGTCCAGGTAATTGCCCAGGAAGCGGGAATCCCGATCGTACTGGGAACGGTTTCGGCGGCGATACGGGTACGCGTTGAGCGGCGAATGCAGAGTTGGGGACGTCGGCCACCTGTGCTTGAGCGACGACTCTACCTGCCATTTGCCTACCTCGAAAGTGCGGCCACCGATGCTGCGATCCCGTTCCAGCTTGTTGATACAAGTGAGGCGGACTACAACGGCGTCATCCCGTCGCAGCATCCGGCTTCGCTCATGGAGAGAGCAGTAAAGAAAGTGCAGGAAGACCGGGAGCGTGCGGAGCTGGCGTTGGCGGAGGCATGGTGCCAGAGCGAGAGTGGCGCGCTCTTCATCGACGGTGGAATTGGAGGGAGCGGTGCTGTCGCCACTTCCAGTCTTGCAGTTGGTGTGGTGAAGAGTCACCGGACGCTGCATGCCGACGGCGATGCGCTGCGCACTGTACTGCGGCTTGGAGTCGCGGAACGGAGTCCTGTTTTCCGTGTGACATCGCGGTCCAGGACATCGGTTGCGAGCTGGTACCTGCGGATTCGTAGCGCCGATGCCCGGGACGCAATGTGGGGACTGGTGCGGATCGAGGCGCCAGAGGGCGGATGGAGCACGGAGCGGGCAGATGAAATTTCCCGGTGGGTTTTGCGGGAGAGCTCACCGCTCTCGCTGCCGGACCATCGCTGGGACAAAATGGCGTATGGCGTACGTGACACTGAGGAATTCTTGAGAGCTATTTCATGATTGCGCCCATGCCACTTGGCCGGGTTGTAGCAACCGAGCGAAAGCCAAACACTCCGCACGAGTTCCATTTCTGGACGGCGCTGGATTCGCCAGTTGGAATTGGAACGATAGTGAGAGTGGATGGCGCGATTCCCACGGGCGGACAGATTCCGCAGATCTACGGCGTCGTGACCGAAGGCTTCAGCTATACAGACCTGCTGACACCCCTGCATGACGTTCTCGGACACGACGGGTCGCCGGGAAATGCGCGGTTCGCCGCGACTGAGCGGGCTGAAATTCGCCTGTATTCGGCGGCCGTACTGAGGCACATTCCGGAGGAGCCGCTCCAGCCCGTACCGATGGGAGAAGTATTTCTCGCGACGGAAAATGACGTTGCGGTGGCGCTTCGCATGGACGCGTTCCTCAAGCCCGGCGCAAGTACTGGGATTCCTGTTGGCATCTATCGCGCGGGCGGCATGGACTCGACGATCTATCTTGACGCTGACTTTCTGCTTGGACCGGAAGCGGCGCACCTGAACATCACGGGCGTCTCGGGTCTTGCTACAAAGACGAGCGCGGTCGAGTGGATGCTGTCGTCCATCTTCGCGCACTTTCCAGAGAGCAAGGGATCCATTGCCGCAGTCTGCTTCAACGTGAAGGGTCCCGACCTGCTCTACCTCGACAAGCCAGCGCTCCTCGAGGAGCGCGATCTGGAACTGTATGAAAAGCTGGGCATCGAGCCCAAGCCTTTCGACAACGTGAAGTTTTACGCGCCGTACACAGCCAAGGGTTTTGCGCTGAATACGCTTAGATCGAATGAAGCGCTCGAGTCCAACACGTTTCCGCTCAGCTGGGGCCTGCGCGAAGTACTCCAGTTCGCGGAGGTTCTCCTTAATCGTGATGACGTGGACGCCAAGGCGGACGCCCTCATCGATTTCATCAAGGAAAACATTCTCGACCGCGAGTTCACCGATGCTCTGCTCGGAAAGAAGTACATGGTCCGGTCATTTGCGGACCTGGACGAGTGGTTTCGGGACGTGCTCCGCGCGCTCGAGCAGAAGGACGACCAGAGCTGGCGGACCCACCATGTAGCGACAATCCGGAAGGTCAGGAATCGTCTTTCCAATATCTCGACACGCTGCGCGGGGCTCGTGACTGACGAAGCGATAGTGAGCGATCTGCCGTTCGGGAGCTTCGAGGACCGAACGGTGTACGTAGTCGATGTCGCTATGCTCGAGGAGGACGCTCAGGACCTTATCTTCGCGCGAATTGTCTCGAAGCTCCGCGAACACCTCGAGCGCCGGGATCTGGGTGTCAAGAATCTTGTCGTGTTTGTTGACGAGCTGAACAAGTACGCGCCGAACGATGGGCCTGAAACGTATGTCAGGAAAATGCTGCTCGACATTGCTGAGCGTGGCCGGTATCTCGGACTCGTCCTGTTCAGTGCGCAGCAATTTCGTTCGCAGGTGCATCGCCGAGTTGTTGGTAATTCGGGCACTGCGCTGTTCGGCCGAATGGACGCCGACGAGCTCGCGACGCCGGGTTATGCGGTTTTGAGTCCGGCGATCCGGACGAAGCTTGCAACGCTGGAAAAGGGGCAGTTGATGGTGCGCCATCCGCATTTTACACAACCGATCTTTGTGCGCTTCCCGAGGCCCGCAGTAATGCAGGGGCGTGAGGGAACCGAGCGGTATCCGCAGGCAGGGGAGATTACCATCGACGTTGCTGTCTACCGCAGTTTGCGCGCGCTGGATTCCGGTGTTTCGCTGAGCTGGGTGCAGGATATCACAGCACTGTACACGGACAGCGAGATTCTCAGGGCGCGGCATGCGACGCTGCTGGCCCGTCCGAACGACGTGAAAGCATATTTCGCTGCGCAGTTTCGCAGGATCATCCCGCTGGAGCAGCCTCTGACCAGGAAACCGGCGCCTGCGCTGCGGACGCCGCCCATCGATGATCCGTACGGTTTCTAACTTTCTTCGCGCTGCGTTCGCAGCGGCGTTAGCGCTCGCCACACCCACGGCATCGGGTTCGGCTCAGTCTGTGACTTTGGAGATCCGGCCTCGGGTGGGTGACACGCTCACGATACGCATGGACCAGCTCGTCGAAATGACAGGGACCACGCGCGGCGACACGTCGCGATCTCTGGCTATGGAAACAGCGGTTTTTACACGCGCAGTTCCGCAGCGCCGGTTGCGCGACGGAACGATTGTGATGGGGATCGCAGACTCCGTTGTCATGCTTCCCCGCGTTCAGGGAGGCGCCCCGCGTACGCAGCGGCTTGGAGGGAAATCCACGCAGATGCTCATTCAGCAGAATGGGTCTGTGGATATCCTGCCCAACAAGTCGAGTCCTGATGATTTACGTGAATTTTTCGGGCAGCTTCCTGCCATGCTCCCTGATGATCCGATTTTCGTGCGCGGCAAGTGGACGCGCGAGATGCCCGTTCCGCTTCGCGGGGATGAACATGGCACCGGATGGGTGCGCACCACATTCACGCTCGACTCGTTGAGCAAATCGCGCGAAATTGCTTTCATCACGCTCAAGGGGTTTCTTTCGCACGAGCGTCTCAAGGATGAGTCGGGGGAGCGGGATGCAGATGGAACAATCACGGGATCGATCCAGCTGAATCGCAGCCTCGGGTGGATTACCGATTCCAGAATGACCATTGTTCTGGAGTCCGTGGTCCGGAACACCGCGTCGAATCGAAAGCAAAGCGCGTCGGATGCGATGAAGGTGCGCACGAAAATCGTTCAGCGTGTGAGGGTAACAGCCAAGTGAAAATCGTCCATCTCGCCGATATTCATCTTGGATTCAAGCAGTACCAGAGGCAGACGCCCAACGGCCTGAATCAACGCGAGGCCGATGTTGCCGTCGCATTCAAGCGCGCGATCTCCAAGATCATCGAGATCAAGCCGGACATCGTGCTGATTGCTGGCGATGTGTTTCACAGCGTGCGTCCATCGAACCCCGCAATCCTGCACGCGTTTCTGGAATTTTCGCGGCTGATTCACGCATTGCCTGATGCCGACGTGGTCATGATTGCCGGAAACCATGACTCACCGAGATCGACTGAGACGGGCTCCATTCTCAGGCTGTACGGGAATCTTGGGATCAGGGTTGTTGACGGGGCGGCGGAGCGGATTTCGCTGCGTGATGGATCCGTCCAGCTACTTGCGGTCCCGAAAACGCTGAACATGGATCGTCCGGCCATGGTTCCAGTGGAGGGTGCGCAGTTCAACATCCTGCTGATTCACGGCGAAGTGGAGGATGTCGTTCCTGCATACGCCTCTGGAACCGAGCGCGCAGGCTTGGGAATAAAGAAGAGCGAGCTGCACCTGGACCGATGGGACTACGTCGCATTCGGGCACTACCACGCGTATCTCCCGCTGGGCGCGAGGGCGTTCTATTCCGGGTCGCTCGAGTTTACGAGCTCCAACTTCTGGTCTGAAACGCACGCTTCAGATCTTGGTGCAGCGCAGCCCAAGGGATTCATCGAGCACAACCTAGTAACGCACGAGCACACCTTTCACCGGATCGACCTCATGCGCTCGGTCGTGGACATGCCCATAATCCACGGCCACGGACTGTCTGCCGAGGAATTGAATGCGGCGATTCGGGACGCCGTGGAATCTTGTGATGGTGGAATCGCCGATAATATCGTGAGACTCGTCGTTCGTGATGTGCCGCGTCACGTACTTCGCGAAATCGATCACAGGGCGCTCCGTGAATTCCAGCGGAAGGCGTTGCACTTCCAGCTCGATGC
>JACDDZ010000145.1 GCA_013816695.1 Gemmatimonadaceae bacterium | reverse complement strand
GTCCGTTTGGTGAAAACATCCGAGCCAAACAGGTGCGGGAGATCGTCGCGCCGAAAAAGCCGGAGCAGGATGTAGCGTTCACCCAGATAGGAATGGGCGAGCCCGACGACTACTGTGAGCAAGGCGGCGATCAAGAGCCAGCCGTTCATGGGTCAACCGGGCCCGGAATAGTCGCGCCGCCAGAAACAGGGGCGTCCTCCCTGGCAAAATCGATATATCCGCGCTCGGGGTCCACAGCGAGCAGGACAACATTCACTTCGCTCCCGGGACGGAGTCCAGCTCTCCCCCTGACAAGTCTTCCCTCAATCCCGCTTGCAGCAACAGTCACCCAGGTCGCCTTGGCCGATGTGCCGGATACGACGGCGGAGAACGTCTTTCCAACTTGGTCAATAAGAGTCTTTGCTACAAGGCGCTTGCGTTCCAGCCGCTCAGTCTTTGCTGCGTCAATTCCCGCCAAATATTCAAAATCGATGAAACCATGTACGCTGTCAGTTGCCACAAGCTTGACTGACACGTCCATGCCCACGGAAAGCGCCTTGTAGCCACGCACGACGCGCCCCTCTGCGCTTGCATCGAGAAGGCGCACATAGGTGCCGCTTTCAGAGACGCCAGTCACCCGGGCCTGGAACATCTCGCCGATTCGGCTGCGCAGTGAGTTCGCCGACAACTTCTTGCGCCTGCTGCGCTCGAGCCGGCGCGGTGTGCCCTCCGACTCGTGTCCAAAATCGATGAACCCGTGAACAGGATCGGCAACCAGGAGCTTGAGTCTCACTGTATCGCCCACGTCGAGGCCATTCCCTCCCTTCACAATCCTGCCCTCGACCGGAGGACTCAGTACCCGCGCGTAAATTCCCTTGGGCGATGCAGCAGTGACAATTGCTGCGAAGCTTTCACCCACGCGCTCGGCGAGCATGGACGCGCCGGCAACCTTCCGCATGGTGCGCTCAACTTTTCTGGCTGCCTCGCCGCGCTCGGTGCACCGGTCGGCAATAGCAGTGAGCTCCTCGTCTGAGTAAGGAGCTGGTTCCCGCGAAGTGACAGCGCGCAGCATGCGCTGCGTGACGAGATCTGCAAACCGGCGATTGGGTGCAGTCGAATGCACATACTCGGTGATGCCCAGACCAAAATGACCGGCATCGCGGCGGCCGCCCAGTCGTCGCTCCAGAACGTAGATGCCGGGGCCCAGGAGTTTTACAACCGAGAGTGAAAGATCTGCAAAATGCTCAGGATCCGCAGCGCGGCGGCGTGCGAGAAATTCACTCAGCGCCACATTATCCGGTTTCTCAGGCAGCACATCACCAACCTCCGCGGCGAGCGCCACGATTCGATCCCATCTCTTTGGCTCCCGTACCACACGCCGAATCGACGCCGATCCGCGCTCGATCAGGAATGCCGCAACCGACCTGTTGGCAGCAACCATGAAGTCTTCAATCAGGTCGCGCGCGCGGTTTCTTTTCGCCACTTCCAGGTCCACGACTTTACCACCAACTACCACGGGCCTCGCTTCCACGCTCTCGAAGTTGAGCGCGCCTGCAACAACCCTCGCTTTCCGGAGCCGCTGCGCCGCCTCGTCCTGCAAGTGCACCTGGTCGGAAAGCTCGCGCGATTTCTCGATTTCCGGAGACGGCGGACCCTTGCCTTCCAGCCACATTCCCACTGAGTCGTAGTTCAGTTTGGCGTGGTTGTGCGTAAGCGCGCGAAAGACCATTGTGCCGGCCAGCTCTCCGTCCTTCCCGACATCGAACTGGATGATAACAGCGAGGCGGTCTTCACCTTCATTGAGCGATGAAAGGTCGGTGGATAACCGCTCGGGCAGCATTGGAAACACGGCCACACCTGTGTACACCGAAGTCGTGTTCTTCGCCGCGTGCGCGTCGGCTGCAGACCCTGGCTCCACCAGTGATTCAACATCAGCAATACCGATCTGTACCCGGATTGAATCATCAGAAAGGCGTTCAGCGTATTCAATTTGGTCCAGGTCGAGCGATTCACGGTTATCAATCGAAGACCAGAGCAGCTTGCGGAGGTCAAGAACATCTACAGGAAGCGGATTATCAGATGGATCGTCGATCGATGCAACTTCACGCATCACTGCATCCGAAAAATAGGGCTCGAATCCTTGCTCTCGCATCGCGGCCGCGGCGGTTTCACTCAACGGCATTGCCGCCGCTGACTCAGGCATCCAGTGCTTTTCTCGCGAAAACACAATGCAGTGCTTTGGGCGACGCCTTGTATTCGACGCACTCGTAACCCAGTGCCGTGACATCCAGGCCCGCGAAGAGATTTTCGCCAGCGCCGAGCGCGACTGGACTGACTGCCAGATGCATCTCGTCGACCAGTCCGGCTTTCAGGTACTGCCGGATTGTGGAGACCCCGCCTCCGAGCCGGACGTCCTGACCTTTCGCTGCGTCGCGTGCACGTTCGAGCGCGGACTCGATTCCGTCCGTTATGAAATGAAAGACAGTGCCACCTTCCATCGTGATGGGTTCGCGAGCGTGGTGGGTGAGTACGAACACCGGTCCGTGATACGGTGGATTATCGCCCCACCAGCCCTTCCATTTATCGTCAGGCCATGCGCCGCGTATGGGGCCGAACATGTTCCGGCCAAGGATATACGCGCCGATGTTCGCTACGCCCCGCTTCGCGAAATCGTCGTCAATTCCGGTAGCACCGCCACCATTGCCGTGCATTTCCTGAAAGGTTTGGGTGGGAAAGACCCACTCGTGCACAGCTTTCCCGCCGATGCCCAGGGGATGATCGATGCTCTGAGTAGGGCCAGCCCCAAATCCGTCAATGGAGACTGAAAAAGCGTGCACGCGAAGTTTTGACATCGATGATCTTTCAGGAGTTGGTGGGGTCCACATCCACAGTCCTAACCGAATATCGTCAATCAGCGGATAGCGGGTGTCGGCGCGGCGTTGACCGTCACAGTCGCCGAAGAAGCCTTTGTTGCGTCGAACTGCGAAGTCGCCGTAATGGTGACAGTGCCGGGTGCTTTGCCCAGTACCGTTCCGCTGGAAACAGTTGCGAGCGCTGAATTCGAAGTCGTCCAGTTTACTCCGGTTGATGCATCGCCAATCGCAGTGACAGTCGCACCAAGCGTCACTGACAGGCCAACGACAACCTGCGCTGTCCTGGGCAAGACTGACACGGATTGAACCGCAGGGGCTACCCCTGTGCTATCTCCCGAATCGAGGCTGCAGCTCAACGCGGTTGTCAGCAAAAGCGCAAAAGCGAAACGTGCAGCATTGGTGCGAATTGTCATCTGGCGCTCCTGATTTGGGGGTGAATATCAAAATAGCTCACCAACCAATCACCCGTTTTGGTTCAACTGATTTTGTTCCTGGCCTGAGAGAGCGTGCCGAGCGCTGGGGGAAATACAAGCCAGAAACCCGAAAGCGGATGCGCGATTACGCCCACCAGCGCAACGGCAAGAAGCGCCCACCCTAGTGATACGGGGAGGGGCCGTGAATCCAAGCGCTCAAACCAGTCAACGACATGCCCAAGAATGAGTGCGATGAATCCCGCGAACATGAACCAGAACGCGAGGTAGCGCGTTGGGTCGCGTTCACCGAGAGTGTTCCACCATCCGGCGGCCAGCATCTCCCGGAGCGTACCAGAAAACATCGCCAGCCCGAATCCAGTGTGAACCACACCCACCAGCATTATGGAGCGCCCTATCCATCGATTCATTTTGTGACCGTTTGGGTGTGACGCTGCCTCGCGGCGCGCAGGGTATTTACCAGCAGCATCGCGATGGTCATTGGTCCAACGCCACCGGGAACAGGAGTAATCAGGGACGCAACTTCCCGGACTCCATCGTAGTCCACGTCCCCCACCAACCTGCTTCCTGACTTCTTAGTCGAGTCTGGAATTCGGTTCATCCCCACGTCGACGACAACGGCACCGGGCTTAATCATATCGCCCGTGAGCGTGTCCACTTTTCCGACTGCAACAATGATGATGTCGGCTACTCGCGTATGCAATGCTATGTCCCTGGTTTTGCTGTGACACACAGTCACGGTGCAATTTGCATCTCTGCCATTCTGCACCAGGAGCGCAGCCATGGGCTTCCCCACTATGTTGCTCCGTCCGATGATCACCGTATGCTTGCCCGCTGTATCCACTCCACACTCATGCAGTAGCCGCTGCACTCCGGCCGGCGTACAGGGAATGAATCCGTTCTTGTCTCCCGTCAGCATCTTGCCAACGTTCACGGGATGAAATCCATCCACGTCCTTTGCCGGATCGATGTGCACGATCACAGCGTCGGCGTTGATCTGCGCGGGCAGCGGCATCTGCACGAGTATCCCGTCAATCGCGCGGTCGGCGTTGAGCACATCAACCTGGCGGAGCAGCGCCTCCTCTGTCGTGTTCGCGGGGAGACGAATGGTCACGCTGTGCATGCCCGCTTCTTCGCAGGCCCTGCCCTTGGCGCCAACGTAAACGGCGCTGGCCGGATCGTCGCCGACCAGAACCACCGCGAGTCCCGGAGTGATTCCCTGGGTCTTCAACTCCGCAACCTCGCGCGCGACTTCTGCGCGGATTTTCGCCGCAACGGCGGCACCGTCCATTATCTCAGCAGGCATGGCACATTTTACAGTAGTAATGGCAGTCCCGCGACCAGAAATGCCGCCTAGGACTCGGGAAGCGCTTCGGGTGCGCCCGTGACAACAGACGGAACGGTCCCGTCGGCAAGTCGTACATTGAACGGCATTCCAACGGCGAACTGAGCCCGCCGAGTAAGTGCCGTTCCGTCCTGCGCTCTTGCCACCGCGTATCCGCGCGAAAGTGTGGCAAGCGGACTGAGCGCATTAAGGTGGCCGCCAGCCGCGGCAATTTTCGCCCGCCTGGTTTCAACGGTGCGCGATGCGTTGCGTGAAAGAGTGCCCGCTGTCTTCGTAAGCTCTGCTCGCGCAGCACGCATAC
>JACDDZ010000144.1 GCA_013816695.1 Gemmatimonadaceae bacterium | reverse complement strand
GCATTCCCTCTTCAATTGCCTTCCTGGTAATATCGGCTGCTCCTGCATTCTGCATGATAAGCTTTCTGAGGGGCGGTGTGAGGAAAAGAACTTCATAGAGTCCCTGCCGTCCGCGAAGCCCGGTCTTGCCGCACTGCTCACAGCCGCGACCCTTGAAATAGGGTAGGTCGCGAAGCCTGGTATCCAGCGTCACGGTGCTTATGTATTCAGCCGCGATCTTCGTCGCACGCGTTTTCGCATCCCGAATGCTCTCCTCTGTGAACTGCAGGTCCCGCAGGGTGGTATCGGGTCCGACTTTGGCTGCCGTGAATTCTTCGGCGGCCGGAGTGTACTTCTCAGGGCAGTTCGAGCAGATACGCCGGATTAATCGCTGGGCAAGCACGAGGTTCAAAGCGGACGCGACATTGAATCCTTCGAGCCCCATGTCAAGCAGTCTGGTAACTGTCTCCGGTGCTGAGTTGGTGTGCAAGGTCGAGAGCACAAGGTGACCCGTTAGCGCTGCCCGGATTGCAATGCTTCCCGTTTCCATGTCGCGGATTTCGCCGAGCATGATGATGTTCGGGTCCTGCCGCAGGAAAGCGCGGAGGGCGGACGCAAATGTAAGACCTACTTCGGGACGCACATGGACCTGATTGATTCCGAAGAGATTGTACTCGACCGGATCCTCGGCCGTCATGATGTTGACGTCGATGTTGTTGATCTTGGACAGTGCGGAATAAAGCGTTGTCGTTTTGCCAGAACCCGTCGGGCCGGTAACGAGCACCATCCCGTAAGGATTGGATATGGCTTCCATCAGCTCGCGTTCCGCGCGCGGTTCAATTCCGAACTTCTCGAGATCGAAAGTCAGGTTGCCCTTGTCGAGAATCCGGAGTACCACCTTTTCGCCAAACAGCGTTGGGAGCGTGGAAACACGGAAGTCGATGATCCGCCGGCCGATCTTGAGCTTGATGCGCCCATCCTGCGGCACGCGACGCTCAGCAATGTTCAGATTCGCCATGATCTTGAAGCGCGAGATGAGCGCAGCACGCATCTTCATCGGCGGCTTCATGATTTCCTGGAGAGCACCGTCCACGCGATACCGGAGACGAAGCTCGTGCTCGAAACATTCGAAATGGATGTCTGATGCACCCCGTTTTACTGCGTCCGTGAGGATGGCGTTTATGAGTTTTACAACCGGCGCTTCGTTGACGGCCACAGTGAGCGCCGCCGCCGTCATTTCCTCGTCGCCCGTCTCCAGGACCTCGATGTCCGCATCGTCGTCGCCGAGAATTGTCGCGACGAGATTCTCCATCTGGGCTTCACCCGATTCGAACACCCGCTCCAACAGGTTCCGCAGCGTGAACTCGCCGGCGATTACCGGAAAAATGTCGAACCTGGTGATGAACTTCAGGTCGTCAAGAACGCGGATGTTGGTAGGCTCTACCATCGCGACAGTCAGCGTACGTCCATCACGCTTTAGCGGAAGGACCAGGTGCTTCATCGCCAGCTCCGCCGGTATCAGCTTGGCGACGCGCGGATCCACTTCGAACTTGGTGAGGTCGACGGCAGGCATGCGGTACTGGCGCGCCAGAATCCGTGTGAGCTCGGTTTCCTGAATGAAACCCAGCTTCACGAGATTATAGCCGAGACGTGTACCGCTTTGCTGTTGTTCCTGGAGGGCCTGGCTGAGTTGTTCAGCCGTAATCAGGCCCTCGCGGAGCAACATTTCGCCAATTCGCTCAGGTGTTGCGGCAGGTGCTGTCAATAAACCTCTTCCCTCCGGCGGCTTTTCCGTTTGGGGTTCTTCTTAACGGATCGCCTTGAAACTACAGTGTTTACAGGACGCGGCACCCCCGAAAAAGTTACATTGGCTCCCAGCTTTCCGGCCAGTGCGGGACCAACTCCCCTGACCCTCTGAAATGCGTCCATCGAGCCAAACGCGCCGACGGAATCACGATCCGCCACTATCCTGGCGGCCAACGCCGGACCGATGCCGCGAAGGGTCTCAATCTGTGCTGCCGAGGCGACATCCAAGTCAATAATCAGGGGAACGAGGGGCGGATTGTTCGGAGCGCCCCTTTTGGATCCTCTTTTCTTGCGCCTGCCTGTTGAACGCTTGCCTCCGATCGCGGAATCGACGGCCGCAATCTGGCGGTGAAGGGCCGCAGCAGACTCCCGATCGACTGGCTCGCCTTCAGCTCTGCTGCGATATAGACGCGTCGCGCCCCCGAGAACGATGACCGAGCTGAGAAATATCAGTGCCTTTCGCTCCGCCGGTGTGGGCATGCCTTGATGTAAACACAGAATTCCCGCGCGCAAAACCAAAACACTTTACAGGAGATCGTAAAACTTCGTCTGCCTGTTATCGACCTCTTGCAGCGACGGGCCAGCGCTTTTCGATTGTAGTGCCTCGCATCCCAACCAGCTCATCGAACAGGTGAACAACAATGCACACATGATTCGGGATTACGCGCACCCGTTCTCCAACTTCTGGCTTCCAGTCTGAGTCCTTGAGCTCGAGAATTCCGTGCTCCTCCGACATCCCCCGAACTGTGACTTCCGGGTGCTCGAGCAGCGACCCGAAACCCTCGCCCGGAGTTCCGCGAATTGGCTCGCGGCCAAGTGACTTCGTGCCTGCGTCGATTACCGCTTGACCTTCAACGGCTGTGCTGATGACAGTTGCGAGAACAGTCAGGGCGCAATCCGCCCAGTCACACGCGCCGATGATCGCTGTAGTACGGTCATTGAATACATAGGTGCCAGGCCGTATCTCGGTCATGCCCCGGATTTCGTGAGAGCGCCAAACCGTCGGTGTCGATCCGCCGCTCACTACCGGATGTCGAACTCCAAACGAGTCCATGACCTCCAGTGCGTCCTCAAGACTGGTGGAGAGCATCTCGATCGAATGGCCCTGGTCGCCCACACTACTGCGAATGTGCCCGGGATAGAACGCGATTCCAGCGTATTCGAGGGGACGGGTCTGGGTGACAAGCATTGCCAGCTCGGCAGCCTGCTCCGCCGACGAAATACCGACACGGTGCATTCCAAGGTCCAGCTCGACGTATACACCAATCGCACGATCGGCTTTGCGCGCGGCCTGTGCGAGATCCATCAGCGCTGTTTCAGAATCGAGCGCCACGGTGACGTCCACATTTTTCGGAATCGATGCAATGCGCCGGGCCTTCCTCTCACCGATGGCTGGGAATCCAAGCAGGATATCGGCAGTGACGGTACTCATCGCCTCCGCTTCTCGCGGCGTCGCGCATGTTACGCCAATCGCACCGCGCTTGACCTGCTCGGCGGCAATCCATGGACTTTTGTGAGTCTTTGTGTGGGGACGGAGGTTCAGCGAGTGCTTTAGAGTGTACCTCGCCATCCGGTCCATGTTGCGTTCCATGATGTCGAGGTCCACAACCGGTATCGGTGTTTCCAGCTCCTCGAGCATCCCGCTGCTCATTGCCGGGTTACGAGCGCCGCTGCAACGTCTCCCACGATCTTGAGGGATTCTGCGCTGATCTTGTCCATCGTGTCAGAAGTACGGTGGTGATAGGGATAATCGATATCGATGACATCGATCACGTGCATACCAGCGCGGAGCAGCGGGATGTGGTCATCAGTAATTGGATCGGGAAACATCTCCGGCACGAAGTACTTCTGGTAGCCGAGCGATGCGGCTACATCCCAGACCCGTTTCACGACTTCCGGCGCGGCCGAGACTGAATTGGGCTCCCTCGCAATGCGCAGGTCCCTGTCGCCTATCATGTCCCAAAGGACGCCGTAGATCGGCTTGTAGTTCCTTGCCTTAACGTCCGCGGCGAAGAACATCGAGCCAACCAGCACGTCCGTCATCTCACCAAAGTCACCGTAATCCTCACCATCGACGAACAGGAGATCCACACCCACGTTGGGCGGAGTTTTCTTGAGAAGGTCGCCCAGGGCAACAAACAATCCGACGCCGGAAGCGCCGTCATTTGCACCAGGGACCGGGAGCTGCCAGTCGCCGAGCTTCTCGGATTGATCGGCAGTGGGCCGCGAATCCCAGTGGGTGACATATAGTACGCGCTCGGTAAGCTCCGGCCGGAACTGCGCAAAGATGTTCCGCATCGGGAGCTGCTTCCCTTTGATAGTCGTGTGAGTCCATTTCTGGACGATTACCGTGTCTGCGCGCTCGCGCATGCGTGCTTCGATCCAGTCACCGGCTTTCTGGGCGTTAACGGTTCCCGGGACGCGCGCGCCAAAGCTCATCTGAGCGCGAGCGTACTCGAGCGCCGCCTTGCCGTCGAATTCCGAGTTGGGCTGCGCAGCGTCGTTGCAGGCTGCGAGGAACACCGCACCCGCGAGGATTGTGCGCCGCATCATTTTAAATCTCCGCCAAAGAATTGCAGGTGCATTACAGCGCTCAGGACAGTCTGGGTGAAATTGCGATTGAGGTTGCGATCGAAGCTGACCAGCCGGGAAACAACAAGACTCGATGAAAGGTTCTCAGCTACGTCGGCATCCGCGTTGAAGCTGAACGAGCGGCGGCCGTTGTCGCTCAGCCTGCTGCGCAGGCTCTGTGCGAGCGGGTTCAGAATAAAGTTATCGCCATGTGTCGCCTGGTAGCTGAGCCTCGTGCGCAGGTCACCGGGCATGTTCCACTGATGTGGAAGGCGGAATGGCTTCGCCAGTTCGGCGCTCCAGTCTGCCGTTGACCCGTTGGTTTGCATTCCCGGGCGCATTTCCCGCCGCTCATTGAGGGAGTACCCAAAAGTGGACGCGAAGGGGCGCTCACCCGCCCATACTATAGTAGTGTTGAGCGGATAGCTCCTGACAAGTGAGCGCCCGCGATCAACCAGGTCGGGACGCAGGGCCCCAGCCGAAGCAGCCAGCGGCGGGGCAGTGTTGTACTGTCTCGTCTCCACAAATCGCGCGCCCGATGAAATGCTGCTAACGACCGCGTTGAGACCTGCCGGCTTAACCGACCAGCGAAAGCTGATGTCGGGAAACATCACCTGGGTTCCGTCGAATATCGACGCGTCGCCATCGTAGCGCTTGGTCCAGTT
>JACDDZ010000143.1 GCA_013816695.1 Gemmatimonadaceae bacterium | reverse complement strand
CGCGGCGTTACGTGATCCAGAGTAATCAGTGCAGGCTTGATCTTCCGCTCGCAGTAGGCGCAGACTGGCCCATGTCGTTTTAACAGCCACGCACGCGTTTCGATGTAGGCGTTTCGCGACGTTGGCTGCGAGGTGTGCTGGGACTTTCGTGGACCACCTCCGGGCGAGCGGCGGCGGCGTGATGGGCCGGTGGGCATGGCCCAAGTTAATTCATTGGGACCTAACTAGCGCGGCCGCTCGCAATACATGACAAGACCGCGGCCCCCTGGAGTATCGGCCTCGTGCGAAGCTACGAATCCCGACTTCTGGTAGCACCGAATTGCACGCGCGTTTCCCGGCGATGGATCCGTCTGAATCCTGCTGACTGACGGATCTTCAAAAATGTGGGCGATGAAATTTCTGATCATCTCCGTACCTTGGCCCTTGCCAAGGTTGTCGGCGTCGGCGAGATACTGGTCGATCCCTCGAACACCCGGGTCTTGTTCATCGAGCCACCAGCCCTCTTTATGGAATGCGGTAGCTACGTACCACTGGATGTAGCCGCGAGGCCTGCCGTCCTTATACGCGATGAAACACTGGTGGTCAGGGTTTCCCGCGATAATCGGCAGGAACTCCTCGCGCGCTTCTTCAGGACTTGGTGCTTCTCCCCACCACTCCCGGACATGAGACCGCGAAAGCCACTCCATCATCATCGGCAGGTCGCTTTCAGCGATCGGCCGAAATTCCCAAGTCACGCCTTGCCGGCGTCCACGCTTCGCACGGGGCGGGAGACGAGACGAGCAAGAAGCGGAGTCAGTAGCAGCGTCAAGCCGAGACGAATTGGCTGCGTCAGCTTAGTGAGTAGATACGCGACCGTCCAGATTCCTGCTTCGCCGGCGACTCCGCTAGGCGTCCACCCCATCTTTATGGCCAGGTAGAATGCGAAGAGGACGATCATGTGCAGCGCGAGATAAACAACGACCGCGATCGTTCCGTATTGTGCAAGAATTCTTCTAAGAGTTCGCATCAGGCTCTTTTGGAGTTAAAACCGATGTCAAAAGCTAACACCCGGGACGAGGTTGCACAGGCGATCCGAGTTACGTCGCGAATGGCGGCATCGAATCAAATATCTCCTGCTCTGCGGAATTCATTTCCGGGGTGATGTCCGCGAATAGTGGAGTGCTCAGGTACCGCTCTCCGGTATCCGGCAGCATGCAAAGAATAGAACTGCCCTTCTCCGCTGTCCGCGCAACTTCCAGAGCCGCGTAAAATGAAGCGCCCGCCGATGTTCCTACAAAAATTCCTTCCTTCTGCGCGAGCTCGCGACTGCATCGCATTGCGTCGGGGCCTGCGACGGTGACAACGCGGTCAACCAAGCCTGCGTCGATTGCGTCGCCCGCGAGTTTTGGAATAAAATCCGGGCTCCATCCCTGGATGGGGTGTGGCTTCCAAGCCGGGTGGCGCGAGGCTGGGGTGCCGTCAGATTCCCGCTTCTGCTTTTCACCACTGCTCACGAGTGGAGCGTCTGCAGGCTCGGACAAAATGATTTTAGTCTCGGGGCGCTCCTTCCTCAGCACGCGCCCGACTCCCTTCAACGTTCCGCCAGTTCCGAAGCCAGTGACCCAGTAATCCAGGCGCTTTCCGTTGAAGTCCGCCATGATTTCCTTTGCGGTCGTGCGTGTGTGGACATCTGCATTGGCTTCATTCTCGAATTGCCTTGTGAGAAACCAGCCATTCTGCGCAGCGAGCTCGGCGGCTTTCTTGACCATTCCCGTCGCGCCGGCAGATGCCGGCGTGAGGACGACTTTTGCACCGAGAAAGCGCATGAGACGGCGGCGCTCGATGCTGAAAGATTCTGCCATGAGGATGACGAGAGGATAACCTTTCGCCGCGCACACCATTGCGAGGCCGATTCCCGTGTTGCCACTGCTGGCTTCGACCACCGTCATGCCGGCTTTCAGATCACCGCTTTTTTCGGCGGCTTCTATGACGCCGAGGGCAAGGCGGTCCTTAACGGAGCCAAGGGGATTGAAGGCTTCGACTTTGACGAAGAGATCAATGCCGGTTGGAGCGAGTCTGTTGATCCGGACAACTGGAGTGTTGCCGATCGTTTCGAGTATGCTTGAATATTGAGTCATTGCGAGTTGGCTGAGTCCTATGAGAATTAACTACAAATCTCGAATTAGCGACCGGGTCGCGTCGCTACAATACGTTGCTTCAATTCAAGTAGCTCGGCAATGGAAAACGGGCCGGAAAGCACGAAAGTCTTCCCAGTCGCTTTGTCTCTCCATTCGATTGTGTGGTTTGTCACGGGCATGAACATCTGCGTAGAACTCGCGGCTTCAACGGGGGTCGCGGCTCCAGATCGCGATCTCATTGCAGTTGCCGTCGCTTGCACGGTCCCACCCGCCACCACCGACTGGATCGTCGTATCCGGCTCAATCAACTGCGCGACACGATTCGGGAAAACTTCGTAGAACGTCCTTCTCCCCTGCGGCGTTCGGTCGGCCCTCAGAACTTTGAGAGGCTCATCGACGACTGTCGCGACTCCCGTGGCCACGGCTGTTTGCAGCGGCGGCACGGGACGTACGGGAATTTCACCGACATCAACGTATGAGTCCGCGACCTGGCCCTTAGCACTGGATGCAACCGGGACAGCCTTTGCCATCATGCCAATACCTGCGTCCCTTGCCTCCGCCTGAGACTGTATCGGCGCCGCGCGTTCAGTGCGACGACGTGGCTGAGTCGCTATGCCAGGAGAATTCCTTACGCCTTCGTTTGGCCCCAAAGAAGGGGCGACGTTTGCCGCGACGGTCGGTGGAACCTGCGCGGTATCCGAAAGCGCAACCGGACCAGTCACTGTCGTCTCCACAGTTGGTGGATTGGTTTCCACCGACCGCGCGCGAAACACCATGGTGCCGGCGGCCACAACCAGCAGGGCCGCCGCTGCCTGAAGAAGCGGCCAGTTCAAACGTGGCCGGGACGGAGCTGATGGAATCACCGCGCGCGGAACATCATCCAGGGAATTCAGAATTCGCGCCGATGCGGCAATAAAACCGCGCGCCTCAGTCACCTTGCCCGCACATTCGCTGCATCCGGCCATATGGCTTTCCGTTCGGGCGGCTTCGTCGGCACTGAGTGCGCCGTCGAGCCAGGTATGAATTGTTGCTTCGTCAGGATGCCGCATTCTTTTCTCTCTCTTGTCGGCTTCGTTGCAAGGCTTCATAACTCTCGACCAGCCTGCGGCGAGCCCGGGAAAGCGTCGTCCCTATTGAACCGGGCGCGAGTTGCAATGCCTCGGCGATCTCTTCGTAGCTCAGTCCTTCCTCACGCATCAGGAGCGCAAGCCTGTCCTTTTCGGCCAGCGAATCCACTGCCTCGCGCGCAAACGCTGCCTCCTCTGCCCTCTCAACAGTCACTTCGCGCGATTCTACTATAGAATCCTTTTCCTGCTCGGCGAGGAGAGTGAGATGCTTGCGGCGAGCTGTGTCCTTCCGCGCTTCATCTCGCACAAGATTCGTTGCAACCGCAAAAAGCCACGCGCGCTCGTTCTGGATGTCGCTTTGCCGCAGCGCACGTACGAAGGTTTCCTGCGCCACCTCTTCCGCCCAGTCCCTGTCGCCAAGGCGGCGCGTCAGATAACGCACGAGCTGTGCGTTGTAAGTTCGGAAGAGGCGATCAACATCAGTCACTGCGCTACCAGTTTTGTTTCAGCATTGCGATATCGTTGGCGGAGAATGTCTCGAGGCCGTTGGGAGCAATCTCAATTGACATTGCCCGTCCCGAAATTCTTACCCGCTCCGCGAGTGAAAGTGGCTCGCGCAGCTCCGGAATCAAGTCGAGCAGCCTGAAGTAGGCGGCTGAATATGGCTTTACACGCAATACCGGACCTGCTGACTTGCGGTTGTCTGTCCAGACACTGTCGCTCAAAATGAAGGTCCGGTTCCCCGCGCGCCTTACGAGGGTATTGCCTAAGGCCCCGTTGGCCGAGTCAGCGACAGCAATACTTCTAGCCGAACGGAGTACGGAGGCCGATTTTGCGGCATCGAAGGCTGCGGATGCAGCAGGTGCAGACGTGGCGGTCGCGACGCCCGATATAACCCCGCCGGCGACACCTCCAGAGCGTTTATTCATTTGCGCGCTCACTCGCATTCCCGGTTCGACGACCAGGTAAGATGAAAATTCAGTGGGAATTCCAAAGCGCTCGCCCAGCTCGCGGATTTCAGCATCAATTTCACTCGAGGATCCCTGCTTGCGCTTT
Organism: Gemmatimonadaceae bacterium; assembly: GCA_013816695.1. The sequence goes on along the minus strand of JACDDZ010000143.1, from coordinate 784 downwards.
TCAGCGCTCAGATACCCGACGCGCTGAGTTGCCCAGAGCCGAGCGACAAACGGATTGTCGCGCGACCTGTCGGGAAAGTTCACTGCGCTGCTCCAGGTTACCGGGCCATTCGCAGTCATGCCCTCAAATCGTAGCGTCGCATTTCCGCTCCCTTCATATCGTGCGAGAAGGACCATGTCTTCGCCAGCGAATACGTCGACCGCTCCAGCGGGATGCATTTTCCGGAGTCGCACCCCGTCCACGTTGACGCGCAGATCCGTCACCACTGGATTCGTGAGACGTTCGGCGACAATTCCGACAGCGCGCTCGACTGACTCATCAGGTCTCACAAAACTGGCGGTACCGCGCCCCTCGAGCGCGAGCTGCTCTATGAGGGAGATATTCAGGTCTGCTCCTACACCGAATGTGAACAGGCGCCGAGCGCCGCGATTCCTGGCGACCCGCGCGGCAATCAGATCACCATTGTGTTCTCCGACAGTCGGCTGACCATCGGTGAGAAAGAGGACGATTGGTAGCCGATCCCGTTCGACGGGCTGCGCGAGCGCTTCGTCAAGCGCGCCGGAAATATTTGTGGAGCCCGATGCTTCAAGCGCATCCAGGTACCGCTCGGCAGCTCGAATATTTTCGCCGTTTGCAAAGCTCCACCCGTCGCGAAAAGAGCGCACGTCGGTCGCAAAGTCGATAAGCCTGAAACGATCCACGGCAGATAGGGAATTAAGAAGCTGCTTCCCCGCTGCTCGTGCCTGGGCAATCTTCTTTCCGGACATGGAGCCCGATACGTCGA
>JACDDZ010000142.1 GCA_013816695.1 Gemmatimonadaceae bacterium | reverse complement strand
CGCCGAAGTCGAGCTTGACTTCGCCGACATTCACGCCAAAGTCGGCGGCGTGCTGGACTTTGGTCGCCATGGAAGCCGCTTCGAGCAGTGCTTTCGCGGGGATACATCCCCAGATGACGCAGGTTCCTCCAAGTGCTTCGCGCTCGATGACTGCGACAGACATACCGAGCTGTGCCGACCGAATTGCGCCGACATATCCGGCGGGTCCGCCGCCAATGAAAATCACGTCAAAGGATGCCATTGAGTTGTCGAGTTACGGTGATGGGTTTGCCGAGACTAAAGATAAGTTGTTGCGGCGTTTCAGGTGGTGAAGAACGTCGCGTAAAACAGGACGTCATGGTAAAAGCCGGTGAGAATAAGGATTACGAATGTCATTCCGGCTGCCCTGATGGCCGCTCCCACACGGGAGTCCTGGTACGCGCGGCGTAGCCCCAGAAAAACGTAGGCGAACAGCGCAGATCCAAGAATGAGGGAGAGTCCGGCCTCGCTCTCAATCATCTTCGCATATTCCAATCCTGACGCACCGAGCAGCAGATCTATTGTTGCCATAAGCGCGATCATCAGGCCGACCGTAAGAACCAGCGCAATCAGGAGGAACGCATAGACGTGGATGGCAAATACGAGATGCTCGACGTAGAAGCGGCGTTTTCGGAAATACAGTACCAGCATTGCGAGGGCCAGCATTGGAACCGAGAAAATGAGCATGCTCTTTTTCTGCTCCTGCAACCGTGAGTTGAAACGGATCGCGTAGTCCTTTTCCGGTTCCTGGCTTTCGATGAGCTTCTGCCTGACCATTTCCCGCCGGGCTTCATTCCCACGTGACTGCTCGGACAAATACTGTGAGTATCCGTAGCTAAGAAGTCCGGTATGCGGCTGAACCACGAAAAAGAAAATGTTTAGAACGACGAACAGTGTGAGAGGCTTGGTATACCGAGAACGTCCACCTGCGAAATACACCTTGCTGAGGAAGCCCGGCATAGTAAGGAGCGCCTTGAGTGTGCGCAAAATCTTACTGTCCAGATGGGCGAAATCTTCGGCAACTTCGTGAAGGACCTTCCGAAGGGAATAGTCATCGACTGAAAGCCGTTTCTCTCCGCACTGGGAACAGAATCGTCCGTCCAGCATATAGCCGCAATTTCCACAGTTTACAAACGATGACGCCCCTTCCACTGACATGGGGTGGAGGGGCGTCGGAGGAACCTGCTGAACCGCGGTCACCGTCCTAGATGACCAGAAGCAGCGGATGCTCGATGTAGCGCCGCACGGTCTGCAGGAATTTTGCTCCCGTCGCCCCGTCGATGACGCGATGGTCGCAGCTCATCGTGATCCTCATCCGCTGGCGCACCACAACCTGTCCATCGATGGCGACCGGCTTTGCCTCGACTGCTCCAATCGCCAGAATCCCGGCTTCGGGCGGATTGATGATGGCCGTGAACTGGTCGATCCCGAACATGCCAAGATTCGAGATGGAGAAGGTGGAGCCGGTGTACTCCTCGGGAGTGAGCTTTCTGTCGCGAGCGCGACCGGCCAGCTCCTTCGCCTCTCTTGAAATCTCGTGCAGGCTTTTCTGGTCCGCGTCAAAGATCACGGGGGTGATCAGCCCGTCGTCGATTGCCACGGCCATGCCTATGTGTACGCGGTTGAACTTGCGAATCTTGTCGCCCATCCAGTGCGCGTTCACTTCCGGGTGCTCGCTCAGTGCCAGCGCAACTCCGCGGATGGCAATGTCATTGAACGATGCCTTGAACTCGTCGCCGATTTCAGCGAGCGAAGCACGCATTTCAGCAGCGCGTCCCATGTCGAACTCGGCGGTGAGATAGAACGTCGGGACAGGTCCGATCGATTCAGCCAACCTGCGAGCGATCGTCTTCCGAATGAGGGTAAGCGGTACATCTTCAAAATCCGCATCGCTGCGCTCGCGTACTGGACGCGCAGCGGCTGCCTTTGGTGCGGACACAGCAGTTTCCACGTCCTTCTTCACGATCCGGCCGCCGGGTCCAGAACCCTGAATGCCGCTCAACTCCAGTCCGCGCTCTGTGGCTAGACGGCGCGCGAGCGGAGATGATCGCGTCCTGCCGCCCTGGGCAGATGCGGTAGCGGCTTTTGCCACCGCGGGTTGAGTCGCCGGCGCTGGCTCCGCAGCCTTGGCTGCGGGCGGCGCCGGTGCGGGTGCAGCAGCAGCAGCGGCAGCAGGGGCAGCAGGGGCAGCAGGCGCAGCAGGCGCAGCAGGCGGCGCGGATCCGACCAGCGCATCGATATTCTCGTCGGCCACGGCGATTACTGCGAGCAGCGTTCCTACAGGCACGGCGTCGCCTTCATTAGCCAGGCGCTTACGCAGGACTCCATCACCCCGCGCAACAAGCTCCATCACTGCCTTGTCAGTTTCGACTTCGGCCAGGATGTCTCCGCTTGCCACAGGATCACCTTCATTCTTGAGCCATTTAACGAGGCGTCCTTCCTCCATTGTCGGAGAAAGCGCTTCCATTACAACCTTGGTTGCCATTCGGGTTACTCGAGGTACATGACTTTTTTCACCGCGGCGATTGCCTTTGCGGCGTCCGGCTTTGCTGCGCGCTCAAGATTCTTTGCGTAGGGCATGGGTACATCGGCCTGATGCACCCGAATAACTGGAGCATCGAGATCGTCGAAGCATTCCCGCTGGATGAAATCCACCACCTGCGAACCCACCCCGCAAATCTCCCAGCCTTCCTCAAGCACTACTGCACGATTGGTTTTCTGTACCGACTTTGCGATTGCCTCGACGTCCATCGGACGCACTGTCCGAAGGTCAACTACGTCGAGGCTGATCCCTTCCTTGGCCAGCGTGTCGGCAATCTGCAAGGCAACGAGAATCATCTTCCCGTGCGTAATGATCGAGCAGTGCTCGCCCTCGCGCTTCACTTCCGCCTTTCCGATCGGCACAATGATGTCGCCGTCTGGAACTTCGCCCTTGGTGTTGTAGAGCATCTCGCCTTCCAGGAACACAACTGGATTGTCGTCGCGAATAGCTGCCTTCAACAATCCCTTTGCATCGGCGGGCGTGCCCGGGGTGCAGACCTTGAGTCCCGGGATGTGTGCGAACCAGCTTTCCCACGCCTGCGAGTGCTGGGCAGAAAGCTGCAGTGCTGCGCCGTTCGGTCCGCGGAACACCATTGGCATCGGATACTGCCCGCCGGACATGTACAGCATTTTCGCAGCTGCGTTCACGACCTGGTCGATCGCCAGCAGCGCAAAGTTCCAGGTCATGAACTCGATGATGGGCCGGAGTCCAGTCATTGCAGCACCAACCCCCATTCCCGCAAATCCGAGCTCGGTGATGGGCGTATCGACGATGCGCATTGGCCCGAATTCATCGAGCAGCCCACGCGAAACCTTGTATGCGCCATTGTATTGTGCGACTTCCTCTCCCATGAGGAAAACGTTCTCGTCGCGCTGCAGCTCTTCCCGGAGAGCCTGGTTCAGCGCATCACGATATGTCAGGACGGCCATCAGGACCCCGAGTCCACGAGAACGTCGGTGTACAGCTCTTCGGGTGGTGGTTCGGGGCTGGCATCTGCAAAGTCCCATGCGTCCTGCGCAATCGCCTTTGCTTCCTCGTCAATTTTCTTGAGCTCACCTTCGGTGAACTCGCCGTCCTCGTACATCATATTGTGCAGCAGAAGGATTGGATCACGCTTCATGTTCTCTTCGAGTTCATCCTTGCTGCGATATGTGCCGCTCACAGCATCCGACATCGAGTGCCCCATGAAACGATAGGTGCGCATCTCGAGCAGCGTCGGGTGCTTCTCGGTGCGCGCCCGCTCAACCGCGCGGCCCATTGCATCGCGGACGGCGAATACATCCTGTGCATCTACTGACTCGCCAATCATTCGGTATCCCTTTGCACGAACCACTACGTCTTCGTTCGCTGTCGAGCGTGAGATGGACGTCCCCATTCCGTATCGGTTGTTCTCGATAACGTAAATCACCGGCAGGTTCCAGAGTGAAGCCATGTTGAGCGCTTCATGGAACGCACCAATGTTCACCGCAGCCTCACCAAAGAAGCAAACGATGCACTGATCTCCGCCGCGATACTTGATGGCGAAACCAACTCCTGTCGCAATCGGAATGTGTCCGCCGACGATGCCGTGCCCGCCGAGAAAGTTCGTTTTGCGATCGAACATGTGCATGGACCCGCCCTTGCCGCGGGAGCATCCGTCTATGCGCCCGAACAACTCGGCCATGACGGCGCGCGGAGTCACTCCGCGCGCTAGCGCCTGGCCGTGGTCACGGTACGCAGTGATGACATAGTCGTCGGGTCGGAGGATCGACATGGTCCCGGATGAAATCGCTTCCTGACCTATGTACAGGTGACAAAACCCGCCGATTTTCCCCAGCGCGTAAGCCTCGGCGCACTTCTCTTCGAAACGGCGCTGGATCATCATCGAGCGAAACAGATCTTTGTGCAGCTCCATGTCCGCCGCGGTTGCCTGCTTTACCGGTTTCTTCTGCTCGGACTCCTGTTTCACTTTCGTTGTGCTCACAGTGCAGCTCCCGCCGCCTGAACCTGTTCCCAGGCGTGATAGCTCGAGCGAACAAGCGGGCCGGACTCCACGTGCCTGAATCCCATCTCCATTCCTACCTCATACAAATGCCGGAATTCCTCCGGCGTGTAATAACGGTCCAGTCGGATATGCTTGTCCGATGGACGCAGATATTGGCCAAGGGTGAGGATGTCCACATCCACGCTGCGCAAATCGCGCATGGTTGCTTTCACTTCTTCGATTGTTTCTCCCATGCCGAGGATAATTCCGGTTTTGGTCGGAATGTCGGGCGCGGTTTTCTTCACGAAACGGAAAATGTCGAGTACTCGCGGATAGCGTCCTCCGGGCCGGGCCTTCTTGTACAGGCGCGGGACGGTCTCCGTGTTGTGATTGTAAATCTCGGGGCGCGCCTCAAGCACGGCCCTGATACTCTCTTCGTTGCCCTGAAAGTCGGGAACGAGAACTTCAACAGAACAATCCGGAACGCGTGCGTGAATCTCCCTGAT